>WTHG01000272.1 GCA_011523245.1 Verrucomicrobiales bacterium
AATCGCTGCAGTGACCAAGGACGATATCCAACGCGTCGCCGCCAAATACCTCACCCCGGACAAGGTGGCCATCCTCGTGGTGGGCAACAAAGAGGAGATTCTTAAGGGTCACCCGGATCATCCGGTGACCGTCAAGAGCCTCACGCCCAGCGGCCTGAAGGATGTGCCGCTGCGCGATCCGTACACGCTGGAGCCGCTGAAATAGAGTAGGTTGGGGGCACTCGCCGGTTGCGTTTCAGACAAAAAGCGGGCAGATTGTCGCAGCGCCATGGAGATGGTTATCAAATGCCCGGCCTGCTCGATGGACCTGACGGTGGAAGACACTGCCGCAGGGTCCCAGATAAAATGCCCAACCTGTAACACCTTGTTGGTGGTGCCGGCAGTGAGTGCCGAGGCTCCATCCGGTGAGTCGTCTGCCTCAAATACCTTTACCGGCGCCAGTGATGAACAGCTCGCGCGTAAGATCGCGTCGGTTTATCGCCAAATGTCCTCGGAAGTGGGCAAAGCGATCGTGGGCCAGCACGAGGTAATCGAGCAGCTCTTTATCGCCATCTTCGCCCGCAGCCATTGCCTGTTGGAAGGCGTGCCGGGCCTTGCGAAAACTTACACTATCAAAAGTCTTTCCGAGGCCATGAGCCTCTCGTTCCGCCGGGTGCAGTTCACGCCCGATCTGATGCCGGCGGACATCACCGGCACGGATGTAATCCAGCAAGACGCCGAGGGGCGTCGACAACTGGTATTCCTGCGCGGCCCGATTTTCGCCCAGTTAGTATTGGCGGATGAGATTAACCGCTCTCCCCCAAAGACACAGGCTGCTCTGTTGGAAGCCATGCAGGAGCATTCGGTCACCGTTGGCGGTCAGACCTATGGGTTAGAGGAACCGTTCTTTGTGTTGGCCACGCAGAACCCCGTGGAACAGGAAGGCACCTATCAGTTGCCCGAGGCACAGAAGGACCGCTTCATGTTTCACATCAAGGTCAATTACCCAAAGAAAGATGAGGAAGCGGAAATCATCCGTCGCACCACCGGCGTGCACAATGATCCGATCCAGTCGGTGATCAATGGCGATGAAATCATTCAGTGCCAGAAAATTGTGCGTAAAGTGCCTGTGCCCGATCACGTGAATGCTTATGTACTCGATCTAGTGCGCCGTTGTCGGCCGGATGATGCTGAGGCGTTGCCGTTCACGCGTGAGTTGATCAGTTGGGGGCCGGGACCGCGCGCCTGCCAGCAATTGATTCTAGGCGGCAAAGTCCGCGCCATTTTACAGGGGCGTCCGAATGTGGTGCCCGAAGATATCGCGGCGTTGGCGCATCCGGTTTTGCGCCATCGCATTGTGCCCACCTTCAACGCGGAAGCTGAAGGCATTACCGTGGACCATATCATCGACCGCGTTTTGCAGGCTGTGCCGCAACAACCAGCTGGGGCCGCTTTGTAGCGTGCCTGGGCCGGCGCCGTTTGATTCATGGCTCCGTTAACCGACATGTTGCAGCCAGAAGAGCTGCAGAGCATCGCCAACCTTCAGTTGATGGCGAAGCAAACTGTTGAAGGGGCCATCACCGGCATGCATCGGTCGCCACACAAGGGTTTCAGTGTGGAATTCGCGCAGCACCGTGAATATGTGCAGGGGGATGAGATTCGCCGAGTAGACTGGAAGGTGTTTGCCAAGACCGACCGCTACTATGTGCGCGAGTACGAGGAGGAAACCAACCTGCGCGCAATGTTGTTGGTGGATGCGAGTGGGAGCATGGGATACGCCGGCGAAAGCGGCCAAACAAAGCTGCAGCACGCGCTCAAGCTGGCCGCGTGTCTGGCGCACATCATCATGAAGCAGAGCGACAGTATCGGCCTCATGACGTTTGATACCGGCATCCGCGCGCACATTCCGCCGCGCTCCAGCAACCGCCATTTGCGCGTGCTCTATGAGGAAATGCTGCACACTCAGCCGGGCGGCGAAACGGATCTCTCCAAAGTGTTTCACGACATCGTGCCGCGCCTGCAAAAGCGGGGGATGATTTTCATTCTGTCCGATTGTTTCACGGACGTGAAAGAACTCCTCAAGTCATTGGCGCATTTTCGGCATGCCTCGCATGAGGTGGTGATCTTTCATGTGATGGACCGTGACGAGGTGGAGTTTCCTTTCGATGCCTGGACGCGGTTTGAAAACCTGGAGATGGCCGGGGAATTTCGGATGGTGGATCCGACCAGTTTTCGGGCGGCGTACCTCGACAACTTTGCGAAGTTCACCGCTGCTCTCAAGGAGGGTTGCCAACGGCACCGAATTGATCTGGTGCCGATGTATACGCACGAGAGTCTCACCGATTGTCTGGCGAGATTCTTGCGGCAACGACAGGGGGTGGTATGAGTTTCATGAACCTGGCATTGGTGGGAGGCGCGGCGGCGGCAGCCATTCCCATCCTCGTGCACCTCATCAGCAAGAGCCAGCATCGTGAGGTGAAATGGGGGGCCATGCACCTGATCGAGCTCACGCTTAAATCCCAGCAACGCCGACTTCGGTTTGAGCATTGGCTGCTCATGCTGTTGCGCTGTGCCATTCCCATTTTGTTGGCGCTGTGCATGGCGCGGCCGATTCTCAAGGGCACGGCGGCTCTATGGTCCAACGCGAAGACCTCTCTGTTGGTGGTTTTGGACAACAGTTACTCGCTGGATTTCAAGGGCGCCGGCGGCACGAACTTCGAGAAGGCTCGAGATACCGCCGCGGAATTGGTGCAGGAACTGCAGCGGGGTTCGGATGTAAACGTGGTGCTCATGAGCGATCCGAAAACGCCGTTGTACGATACTTCGGTGTTCAACACCGAGGCGGTGGCCGAGGAGCTTCAGGCTATGCAGGCGGGTTTTGGGCAGGCGCAGGTGAGCACCGCGCTGGAGCACGGCGCCGAGCAGTTGCTGAAAATGAACCACCCGCACCGTGAGGTGGTGCTCATCAGCGATTTCCAACGGATCAGCTGGCCCACGGAGGAAGGCGAGGCGGCATTGCGCACGCGGGTGGGCCAGCAGTTGCAGGGGCTGGAGATGCCGCCGAATCTCACACTCTTTCACGTGGGCGTGGAAGGCCGGGAAAATGTCTGCGTGGAAACGGTGTCCACCTCGCACCTGTTGTTGGGCATCAACCAAACAGTTACTGTACAGGCGTCTTTGCGTAATTACGGCGAACGCAATCACGAGGCCTTGCGAGTCATCTTTCATGCCGACGGTAAGCCAGTGGATGAACAACAAATCCCGCTGGGTGCCGGCGAACGTCGGCAGGTGCGTTTCCGGCATTCCTTCGATACGCCCGGTTCGCATGTCATTGAGGTGGCCACCGATGCGGACAGCCTCAAGGCCGACAACATTTTCCGCGCCAGCATCCCTGTTTGGGACAAGGTGCCCGTGCTGATGATCAACGGCGCGCCGGATCCGGAACCGCTTAAGGGCGAAACGGATTTTCTTCAGATTGCCCTGCAACCCTACCGCGAAGGCGGTGAGCCGGACTTGGTGGATCTGTTGGAGACGCGCATCATCAACGTGGCCGATTTCAATGCTGCGGCTATTGGCGATACGCGCGTGGTGGTGTTGGCCAATGTCAACCAGCTGCAGCGCAGTCAGTTGAACGAGCTGCAAACGTTTGTGAAAGATGGTGGCGGCCTGATGATCTTTGGCGGTGATCAACTCGACCAACGCTGGTATAACGAACAACTGCTACCCTACGGCCTGCTGCCGGCGCGCCTTGGAGAGGTAGCGGATAAACGTAATGATCCGGAGCCCTTCACCCGCATGGTGGTGCAGCGTTTTGATCATCCGGCCCTGAAAATTTTTAGTAATCCGCGCAATGGCGATCTGGCGTCCGCCGAAGTGCGCCAATGGCACCGGACGGTGGAGGATCCGGATAATGAACTGGTGCGGCCTTTGGCTCGGCTTGAAACCGGAGATGCTTTTTTGCTCGAAAAAATCTATGGCAACGGCCGCGTGTTGTTTTGCGCCACGGCCTGCGATGATGCGTGGAGCTCATTGCCGTTGCGACCCTTCTTCGTCCCCTTTTCCCAAAGACTGTGCACCTACCTGGCCTCCTCGGTGATGCCGCCGCGTAATCTTGGCGTAAACGAAAAAGCGGTGGCCCATTTCCCTGCAGAACAGGCCGGACAGGAAGTGGTGGTGACGGATACAGAGAACGAACAATACACGCTGCCCATCGAACTGCGCGGCGGCCGCGGCGTGGCTACCTTCGGGGAAACGGCGCGGCCGGGCCTGTACACTATGCAGGGGCCCGGGGGGGAGGCGATTCATTTTGTGGTGAACACGCGTCGGAGCGAGAGCGATCTCAAGCAACTCACGCAAGAGGAACGCCGCGGTGTGGCGGCGGCCATGAACGCCGATCTGGTTCAGGACCTTGGCGAGTATCGTGATCTCGACCATACCCGGCGGTTTGGTCAGGAGATTTGGAAACCCATCTTCGCGTTGGTTTTGTTTTTTCTGTTTTTTGAACTCTGGCTGGAACGCCGCATGGCGCGACAACGGGTTTCGGGTTAGGATGATAACAGGCATGTACAGTTTAGACCCCATGCTTGCGGCGAAAGCCGCTGAGGGCGCGCGCCTGCATTTTTCCGGCGACCTCACCTGGTGGCTGGCGGGCTTGATCGGTCTGGGCGCCGCGGGCTTGGCCGCCTGGATTTACCGGGGTGATTTACGTGGCCGCACCACGCCGGGCCTCTGGATGTTGCCCGTGTTGAGGGGGTTCACCGTGATGCTGGTGGTGATGATGTTATCCGGGCCGGTGATTCAAAACCGCACCTCCGTGGGCACCACGGCCCGCGTGCTCCTGTACGTGGATGCGTCGGCCAGCATGAAGGCCACCGACGAGCAAATGGAAAC
>WTHG01000311.1 GCA_011523245.1 Verrucomicrobiales bacterium
TCTCGGAAGCGTCCATGCTGTTGATGCTGGAGATGCCGGTGACCGCGCCACCCCAGCCGCCGGTGACCAGCGAGGCATGGGCATCGCCCACGGGAAACGTAAGCAGCCCAAAGAAATCTGTCCCGTTTAATTTCTTAGCCTCGTACTCAATTTCGTAGTTGGTCTTGGGCAGGACGGTTTTGTTGGTGTAGGTAACGCCGGTGATGACGAGGCCATTCTCGATGTGCAATTCGCCGTTTTGCACTTTCACATTACCCCGGCCGGCGTAATCGGTTTCTTCCCAGCCGGATAGATCCTGGCCGTTAAAGAGGCTTAGCCAGCCGTCATCGGGCTTGGGGGGGGCAGGGAGTTTGGCCAGCTCATTGGTGTTATTAATCCACAGGCCTAGCTCGTTGTATTCCTTGGCGGACTCGGCGCGGCTTTGGGCTTGGAAATCGGCGCAGCCGACCAGTAGTGAAATGATCAGTGCGAGGCAAAGGGCGTGAAGCCGTATAAAATCGCTCATGGGTGGAGAGCTTACTGTCTCGGATGGGCACGGGCAATGGCGGAGTCGCCCGGATTTGGCGATTGATTTAACAAAACTTATTACTTGAACCCCTTACCCTTATAGTTAAAGAAAACTTACAATCTAGACTTGGGTCGGGTTCCAGATTATGGCATAGTCAAAGACATCCAACGTCAGGGGTTGTGCCCCAGAAGCCGGCACTTTTTGTCGGCAGATGAACTCAGTTTGTGTTATATTAACTAGGAGTTTCCAATGAAACCGTATAAAGCCAATACCCGAAACGACCTGCCTCGGATCGCCGAGGTCCTCGGTTTAAATGGGGAAGAGGTGAAGGATATGCAAGCCGTCTCGGCGGTGTTACCCTTCAAGGTCAATAACTATGTATTAGAAAATCTTATCGACAGGGAAAACCTGCCGAATGATCCTATGTACCAGCTGACTGTGCCGCAGCGGGGGATGCTGGCCGATGCGGATTTCCAGCGTATGCGCGATCTGGTCAGCCGGGAGGCACCCGATGCGGAGATCAAGCTGGCTGCTCGGGAGATTCAGGCGCGATTGAACCCGCATCCGGCGGGGCAGCAGGAGCTGAACAAGCCGATGCTCGATGGCGTGGAGTTGCCGGGCATGCAGCATAAATACAATGAGACGGTACTGTTTTTCCCGGCGCAGGGCCAAACCTGTCACGCCTACTGTACGTACTGCTTTCGTTGGGCGCAGTTTATCGGCGACAATGAGTTGAAGTTTTCGAACAAGGAACCGGAGCAACTGCGCCGGTACGTGGAGGAGAACCCCCAAATCGACAGCGTGCTGATCACCGGCGGCGACCCGATGATCATGAAGACGAAGTTCCTGCGGCAATACATCGAGCCGCTGATGAACATTCCGCACCTGAACAGCATCCGGGTGGGTACCAAGGCGATTGCCTATTGGCCTTACCGCTTCACCGAGGGTGAGGATGCGGATGACTTGATGCGCCTCATTGGCGAGGTGCGCAAGGCGGGCAAAAACTTCGCAGTGATGGCGCATAGCAGTCATCCTGTGGAGTTTTCAACTGACGTTTCGGAGCAGGCGGTGAAGCGGTTGATTGATGCGGGCGCGGTGGTTCGCTGCCAAGCGCCATTGATCAAGCGCGTGAATGATCATCCGGATATTTGGGCCGCCCTGTGGCGCAAACAAGTGGCGCTAGGTGCCGTACCGTACTACATGTTTGTGGAACGCGACACGGGCCCAAAAAATTACTTCGAGGTGCCGCTGGCGCGAGCTTACGACATCTTCAGCCGCGCGTACAACCAAGTGAGCGGACTGGCGCGCACGGTGCGCGGTCCGAGCATGAGCTGCACGCCTGGTAAGGTGTGTGTGGATGGTGTGACCGAGATCCACGGGGAGAAGGTGTTCGTGATGAAGTTCATCCAAGGCCGGGATCCCTACTGGGCCAACAAGGTGTTCTTCGCCAAGTACAATCCCAAGGCTACTTGGCTGGATGATTTGGAGCCGACGCTCGGCGAGGAACGATTCTTCTTCGAGCAGGGCATGGACGAGTTCGTAGATAATTATCAGCACGAACACGAAGATGCCCATGAGGTGAAAGAGAGCTTCTAGCGCCTGCCGGATTGGAAAATCTACTGTTGAGTGATGGCGATCGCTACAGCGGCAGGTCACCGGGCTGCGTATTGGCCATCCCTTTCTTGAAGCATTTTCGGCACACGGAACTATAGCGGTCGTTACCACCGATTTCTACCTGCTCGCCTTCACGTACAACATTGCCAGCTTCATCAGTTCTCAACACCATGGTCGCCTTGCGGCCGCAATGGCAGATGGTTTTAATCTCGATAAGCTTGTCTGCCCAAGCAAGGAGTTGTTGGCTACCCTCGAAGAGGTTTCCCTGAAAATCCGTGCGCAGGCCGTAAGCGAGCACGGGGACATCGAGCCGGTCGGCGACTTCGCCCAGTTGGTAAACCTGCGCGCGGGTCAGAAACTGGGCCTCGTCGATGAGCACGCAATCGACGGCGCCGGCGGCGGCGGTGAGTTGATGGAGATCGTCGGCGGGCGTGAAGGCGCGGGCATCGGTCTCGAGTCCGATCCGTGAGGCGATTCGCCCCGTGCCGGCGCGTGTGTCGAGCTGCGGGGTAAACAATAGCGGCGTAAGGCCGCGTTCGCGGTAGTTATGGGCCGACTGCAGCAGGGTGGTTGATTTCCCTGCGTTCATCGACGAGTAGTAAAAGAGCTTGGCCACGCTATTTTTTTAGCGCCTGCAAAATGACGCGCGCCACATCCTTGCCAAGTACGACGGAGCCTTCTTTTTTGTAATGCACATTGGACGGCAGCATCAGTTCCTCCATGCGTTTCTTGCTCATCGTGAAGAGGTCGTGCGTGGGCACGTCGTGCTTTTTCATCACGCGCGCGGCGGCTTCATTATACTTCACGGAGTCGCCGACATAACGGCCTTTGGATCCGGGGGGAATGGGCGTGGTGTTGCGCCAGATCAAGGTCGCGCCGGTCTTTTTCAAACGGACCACGAGCTTCTCCAGATTTTTTTCGTAATCAGCCAGAGGCACCTGCGGTTTGCCGCCTTTTTCCTTGGGGAACAAATTCTCGCCGTTCGGGCCCATGTACTTGAGATCGTGTAGGCCCCAATTGAAGTGGATGAGGTCCCATTTGGATTTACCGATCCACGCATCGATACTCGCCAATCCGCGCGTGGTGGGGCCGCCGTTGGTGGGGATGCGGTGCAGGTTGGCTTTGCCTTTCAAAAACTCGCGAGTGGGCAGGGTGTAGCCGATGGAAATCGAGTCGCCGATTAGCAATACACGCGGCAGCTTGGGGTCATCCGTGATCGGCGCAAAGGGCCCTGTTTTCTTTTGGGCCTGTACCGGTAATGAGAGGAGGAAGGCAGTGACAAACAAAGTGATTCGCATGCCGTGGAGGGTAGCAGGCGAAGCGGTGGCGGCAAGGGCGTTGTGGGGTGAAATTAATTCCCCCCATGCCGACGATTGTATTTGACGCAATCGTTATACTTGAGCGTGCCGCCGAAGATATCGAGGGCGCTGCCTATGGTGAGGTGCACGCGGCCCTGACCGGCGTGGCGAACGGTGTCCAGATCCGCCAATTGGTTGGCTCCGCCGGCGTAGGTAACGGGGATCTCCGCGTGTGCGGCTAGGAGCTGGATCAAATTGTGATCAATGCCTGCCTGTTTACCTTCCACATCCACCGCGTGCACGAGGAATTCGGCGCAACGAGAGGCGAGTTGGCGAAGGATGGTTTCGTCCACGGCCATTTCGGTGAAGGTTTGCCAACGATCAGTCACCACCCAGTACCGGCCTCCGCGCAGGCGACAGGACAGATCCAGCACCAGCCTTTCGGCACCGATGACCTTGATCAGCGCGGACAGGCGTTCTTCATCCAGCCGCCCTTCACGGAATACCCAAGAGGTGACGATTACGTGGGATGCTCCGGCATCGAGCCAGCCGGCGGCGTTGTCGAGATTAATGCCACCGCCGATTTGAAGTCCGCCGGGGTAAGCGGCGAGAGCTTCGCGCGCGGCGGTTTCATTGCCGGGCCCGAGTTGGATCACATGTCCGCCACGCAATGCATCGCGTTGGTACAATTCGGCGTACCAAGCGGCGGGGCGTTCGGAAACAAAGTTGGTATCCGCACCGGCCTCGTTGAGGGTTCCACCGACGATTTGTTTCACGCGCCCTTCATGCAGATCAATGCAGGGACGAAACACGGCGGCACCATAGGGCAGGGAGGTTCGATGACCAATGTCAAAAGTACTGAATCTAAGGAGATCAGGCTCGCTGATTGGCGGAGTATTGGGGCTCGGGGATTTCCTCTCCGGCACTGAGGCAGGCGTCCAGCCAAGCGTCACGAGTTTCTAGCACATCTTCGAGTGCTTCCTGTGGGGAATCTCCCTGACCGGTGCAATGCTTGAGGTCAGGCATCTCCGCGACGTAGCAGGATTCGTCCTCGTCCCAAAAGATGTTGATGTGGTAATGCGGGATGTTCATCGCCATCGCTGCCAAACTAATGCACGTTGACCGGTTCGTCAAAACCGGTGTGAATAGGAATTGTTTGCCGAGGCGAGAACACCGGAAGACGCTCAGGGCCGGAGGTAGAAATGCGTATATTAATGACTACAGTGGCCCTGCTAGTGGGTAGCGGGTGTGTGACCATAAAGCTCCCCGGCGCCGCGGAAGGGAAACAGTTACCGGCCCCTCAACAAGTGATGGTGGAAGTGTTGTTTAATGAAGCTGATCGGATATTGGCGGCACCGAAGGTGATGGTGTTGGATGGAGAAGAGGCAACAATCGAAGTCGTTCGAGCGGTGGATGTGCCGGGGCGAGAACAACCACTGAATACGGGTG
>WTHG01000077.1 GCA_011523245.1 Verrucomicrobiales bacterium
GTGGTGGTGGTCCGGACCCCTCAATGATGGAGCCTATGCAAAAGTCTGGGAATACATTTCGCCCATTCAACAGTATGGGGGGATATAGGTTTAATCCAATTACACCAGGATATGGTCCATCACGTGTCCGTGGACGTCAGTAAGGCGGAAGTCCCGGCCTTGGTATTTGTAGGTTAGCTTTTCGTGATCAATCCCAAGTAGGTGAAGAATAGTGGCGTTCATGTCGTGCAGGTGCACTGGTTGGTCGACTGCTTGATAGCCTAACTCATCGGTGTCGCCATAGGTGATACCGCCTTTCACTCCACCGCCGGCGAGCATCATGGAGAAGCCTTCTTTGTGATGGTCGCGTCCCACATTGCCGGTGGCTCCGTTGTTGCTGTTGCCCTGCAGCATGGGTGTGCGGCCGAATTCAGCGCCCAAGATTATGAGTGTTTCATCTAGTAAACCGCGTTGCCTGAGGTCCTTAATTAGGGCGGCCACGGGTTGGTCAATTTGTTTGGCCTTGCGTGGGATGGCATTGAATACACCGCTGTGATGATCCCAGCCTTGGTCGAACAGTTGCACAAAACGGACGCCGCGCTCCACAAGGCGTCGAGCCAGCAGGCAATTATTGGCAAAGCTGGGTTTGCCAGGTTGGGTGCCGTACATAGCGTGCGTGTCGGTGGATTCGGAAGTGGTATCCATTAGTTCCGGCACGCTGGCCTGCATGCGGAAAGCCATTTCATATTGAGCAATGCGCGTGTTAATTTCGGGGTCGCCAACGGCGTCGAAGGATTGGCGGTTTAAGAAATTGATTCCGTTGACAATTTCACGGCGATCATTTCGGTTGATGCCCTTGGGGTTGGAGAGGAAAAGAACCGGGTCACCGTTGCTGCGGAATTCAATGCCTTGGTGGACGGTCGGGAGAAAACCGCTGCCCCAGAGGCTATTGCCTGCGCCGGCGACACTTCCGGTGATCATGACCACATAGCCTGGTAGATCGTTGTTTTCCGATCCTAAACCGTAATTGATCCATGAGCCAATTCCTGGCCGGCCAAAGCGGCCAAATCCGGTGTGCATGAAGAGCTGTGCCGGTGCGTGGTTGAAATGTTCAGTGCGAATTGATTGAACGAGGCAAAGTTCATCGGCCACGGTGCCGAGTTGTGGGAGGTGTTCGCAGAGGGCAAGTCCGCCTTGTCCGTGTCGATTGAATTTAAACCTACTGCCGAGTAGCAGGGGATGTTGTCGGATGAATGCGAGGCGTTTGCCTTTGAACATGTGGTCCGGGCATTTCTCGCCATTGCGTTTGGTCAGCTCCGGCTTATGGGAAAACAAATCAAGTTGCGATGGTGCGCCGACCATATGGAGGTATATGACATGCTTGGCGCGTGGGCGAAAATGCGGCTGACGGGTGGCGGCGCTCTTTGCAAAGAGATTTTGATTCAGCACGCTACCCAAGCCCAGTGCGCCAATGCCAAGGCCGCTGGATTTTAGAAATTCGCGGCGTGATTCGCGGGCGTAAAAGTTTTGGGCGGTATCCATATCAGCTCTTGGTGATGGTTTCGTCGAGGTTTAATAAAATATTTGTGAGATAAAACCACGCGGCTAATTCAGCTGGATCCGCGTCCTGCGGGGCTTTCCAGCCTTTAATGTTATTGACCAGATCGGCGGCGGCTTGGGGGTTTTTCTGGTAAAAGGCGAGCCGACGGGTGAGTAGTGGTTTGAGGTAGTTGATTTCCTTGGGGCGAGCCTCACGAGACAGCGCGGTTCGGAAGGCAAATTGAATTCTGGCATCCAACCCAGCTTCGTTTATTGCGGTGATTCGATGCGCAAAGGCTAAGGCCATCTCCACATACGCTTCGTCGTTCAGAAGGGTGAGCGCCTGGAGGGGGGTGTTGGTGCGTGGCCTCCGGACGACGCAGGCTCCGCGGTCGGGGGCATCAAAATTGGTGAAGCTCACATAGGGAGCCCCGCGGCGCCAAACAATATAGACGCCGCGCCGGAAGCGATCTTCATCGGTGGCCACCACATATTTGGGGGCGTTGCGGCCCACGTGTCGCCAGATACCTCCGGGTTGTGGAGGGTAAATGGGCGGGCCATGCATTTTGGTGCTGAGCAGGCCTGAGATTGTCAGGGCATTATCACGGACCATCTCCGCGCTCATGCGCAGGCGTGGCGCGCGGATGTACCATTTGTTAGTGGCGTCAGCCGCTTGAGCACCGACTGTGACCCGGGATGACTGCCGGTAAGTGGCGCTCATCACAATGAGTTTGTGAATGTGGCGCATAGACCAGCCGCGTTCGATGAACTCGACTGCCAGCCAGTCGAGCAGGGCAGGATGAGTGGGTGGTTCGGATTGGGTGCCAAAATCCTCCTCAGTGTAAACAATGCCGCGCCCCATAATCTCTGCCCACCAGCGGTTTACTGTGACTCGGCTCAGTAGTGGATTCTGTGGGGCAACCAGCCATTTGGCGAAGCCGAGACGGTTACGTGGAAGGTCGTCACTCATGCCGTGCAAAACTCCCGGCGTGGTGGCAGTGACCTTGGCGCCGGGGTTGAGATATTCGCCGCGCTGCATGATAAAGGTTTCGCGGGGTTTATCTTCTTCCACCATTACGAGAGTGGTTGGCGGTTTGATGGCGGCGATTTTTTTATTGGTGGCGGCGAGCTCCTTTTCGGCGGCTTTCAGTTGCGGGTTTTCTTTCTGGAAAAATTCGGTCAATTCTTTGGCCTCCTGCCGGGAGCGTTTGGTCTTTTTGAGGATGACAGCGATGTTGTCGGGAAGGCTGATCGCGTCGGGATCGCCGTTCAAGGCCGAGAGACGTGGGCGGCCAATTGTGCGGCCACCGCCGTAGGTTTGAGTGATTGAAAACTCGAGGGGTGTGCCTGGTTTTAGGACTAGCGGTTTAGCTAGTTTATAAACGGCCGATGCCGGTTTCCCAAATTCGGGGTTGATGGCCCAGCCGGTGGCGAGGTTGCCATCGATACTGCCGTTGACGTGCCAGCGCGATTGGCTGAAGGACGCGGTGACGCTGGCGAATGCAATTTTTTGGCCACCAGCCTTTAGCTCGAATTCGTTGACGATGAAATTGGGGTTTTCCTTGGGGGACTTGTTGCGGCCCGGCCCGCCTTTGTGCATGGAGGGATGAGTGAGCGCTTCGAGGCGTATCGCAGTGATCTGCTGTAGGCCTGTGGTAGTGCTTATGGAATAGGTGCTTTTGTCAGGGTTGGGGCCACTGACGACCACGCTGCCATCGGGTTGTAGTTCGTGCTTGGGATTGCCGCTGGCGCTGAATTGTTTAATGTCCAGGACGCTCCATTCGGGCGCGTTTTGAAGGGTGGCTAGCGTTGATTTTTCCCATATGGATTGTTGTGCGGCTGAATCGGTTTTCAATTTTGCGAGTTGTTGATCGAGCTGTATTTTTTTGGCGTTGAGAGTGTCGAGTGCCTTTTGTTGTTCGGTGGAAATGGGCAGTTCCATGGTGGGGCCGTAAAACTCAAAAGTCACACTGTTACCGTTTTGCTTCACTTCCAGCGGGGTGTTGTTGAAGAAAGCGAATAGGGAATAGTAATCCTTAATGGAGAAAGGATCGTATTTGTGGTCGTGGCATTGGGCGCATTCGAGGGTAGTTCCAAGGAAAACTGTGCCGGTGGTGTTGACGCGGTCGAAAACTTGGTTGACGCGGTTTTCCTCGGGATGCACGCCGGCTTCCACATTGCAGGTAGGGGTGCGGTGGAAGCCAGTGGCAATTCGTTGGCTGGGGGTGGGGTTCGGTAGAAGGTCGCCGGCGATTTGTTCGATGACAAATTGATCAAAGGGCATGCCGCTATTGAAGGCATCAATCACCCAATCACGATAGGCCCAGCTGTCCCGGAGTTGGTCGGCCTGAAACCCGTTGCTGTCCGCGTAACGGGCCAAGTCGAGCCACGGGCGCGCCCAGTGTTCGCCGTAACGTTCGGATTGCAGGAGGTGGTCGACGATTTTTTCGTAAGCGGAGTCGCTGGGGGATTCTAGGAATTTCTCCACCACGTCCGGTGTTGGCGGCAAGCCGGTGAGGTCGAGGTGCACCCGGCGTAAAAGTTGGCCGGGCGACGCGGCGGGGGATGGAATCAGTTGGTTATCAATTTGCTTGGCGAGAATGAAGTGATCGATGGGATTGCGAGGCCAGTCAGATTCAGCCTTGGGCAGAGCGGGTCGTTGGGGCGCAGTATATGCCCAATGGCTTGGTGCTGCGAGGGTGTTCAGGGTGAGGACCAATAAGATGACCATGGCGGCTCGCATAGAGAATAAGCCTAGCTGAACTGCGCCTTACGGGCAATCCCGTGTTTGCCGATTCATTGGGGATGGTCAGGCGTTTACAATTAGGCTTTGGACTGCTAGGGAATGCGTGTGGCGGTTTCGACCCGGCAACTTTGGAGGAAGCTCAGTAATGGTAAATCCCTGTTTCTCATTGCAGGGCCCTGCGTGATTGAGAGCGAGGGGTTATGCCTGAAAGTGGCACGTTCGTTGCGCGCTACATGCGATCGATTGGGGGTGACCTACATTTTCAAGGCGAGTTTTGATAAGGCCAATCGAACTTCTGGTAAAAGTCGACGCGGACCAGGACTGGAACAAGGACTGAAAATCCTGAAAAAAATCCGCGAGAAAGTGAATGTGCCAGTCTTGACGGATATTCACGATGAAGAACAGGCGCGAGCCGCTGCGGAGGTAGTGGATGCGATTCAGATTCCAGCGTTTCTTTGCCGCCAAACAGATTTGATTGAAAGTGCTGCCCGCACCAAGGCGATTGTGAATTTGAAAAAAGGCCAATTCCTTTCACCTCAGGAAATGGGGCAAGTGGTGAAGAAGGCCGAAGCGGCTGGAGGGAAGATGTTA
>WTHG01000264.1 GCA_011523245.1 Verrucomicrobiales bacterium
GATTGTAAGTTTCCGCACTGACAGCAACGCCTGCGGCACTTAAGTTAGTAATCACCGGCAATAAGCGAGCTGATTGCCCAATTGCATCCACCCGTTCCGCTCCTAGTAAGGTCGATTCACCACCTACATCCACAATAGCTGCTCCCTGAGCTACCAACATTTTACCGCGCGAAATGGCATCATTCGTGTTGAGGCAGACGCTTTCACGGTACCATGAATCAGGCGACAGATTTACCACGCCCATCAAACTAGGCTCATCACCAATCTCTATCTTTGAGCTCGGAAGTGAAAACTTCTGAACCGGTGCGGTCAAATCCCCCTCATGAATTCCGGCTAATTCAAATAAATCTTCAAGTTTTAACACGCGGCAATTAAGCACGTTGGTGGCCACACGGCAAACCGCGGGCTTGTAAATTTGACTATAAATTGTTAATAACATTTAAGTGTTACAGCACGAAAGGATGGGCATGAGGATGTTCAAATGCATTTTACTAGGGATCAGCTTGTGGGTGCTTACGGGGTGTACAGGCAAATACAACCCGTTCACTAACGAAAACCATTTCGACACCGTCTTTGGCTATCCGCCTAAAGCAATCGCCAATTTTTTGGATATCGAAGACCAACTCACCGTTGACCCGAATGATTTGAACAAAGAACGCCCCCGATATTGAGCTGCCTGAAAATGGCGCTCCCGGCTGGATTCGAACCAGCGACCCGCGGTTTAGAAGACCGCTGCTCTATCCAACTGAGCTACGGGAGCTCCGTCGGTATCCTTAGGCCCCTCAAGCGCGGCTTGCAACGCTTTTCAATTATTTGCGTGGCCTAGGCTGCAATTTATATACTTCACTTGGATCGATTTCCGCAAAAAGCTCTTCAACCTCATTCCCCCAACTCACCAGCTTGCCATTTCTAAAGGCAATAGGTTTAGATCCATAAGGAGGGCGCGGGGAATCAAAAAACCAAAACTCAATGAAACCGCCATCAGTCCTCTTCAATGACACATTATGAAAAGGTTCACCGTAAGCCTTTTGCACCTGATTTCGTGTCATGCCTGCTTCAAGT
Organism: Verrucomicrobiales bacterium; assembly: GCA_011523245.1. Lineage (GTDB taxonomy): Bacteria > Verrucomicrobiota > Verrucomicrobiia > Limisphaerales > UBA1100 > UBA1100. Next base: position 1,063 of record WTHG01000264.1, read on the forward strand.
GTGCCAAACCCTTGCCATTTTGCCATGCACCAGCAAAGATTAAGGAGATGAGGATTAGGAAAAACTGTAATGCCTTCATCTTGAAATTATAACTTCGATGTTCCGCGAAATACCAGCAAGCCACATAAATGTCACATTGCCATTCGACATCACAGTACTTAGCATGTCTCATGTTTTTTCGGAATTTTGGTCTGGCGCTGGCTTTATCCACAATAAGTTTGCCTGCTGCCAAAGCCCCACAGGCTGGCATATCAATTCCGCCCCATGACCGACTAACACTTAATGCAGAATTAAAATCTCTACAGGTAAAAATCGATGAAATAGGCGATCACACACTGTTGCCTGACATCATCATCTTCCATAATGCTGTCCGCTATGCTCTGGACGACAATATGATCTACAAACCCGAAGATGTGCCAAATGCCAGACATCTGCTCACACTCGGACACCAACGTGCTGACCAACTGAAAGCTGGCAAACATCCATGGACTAAAAAAACCGGTTTAGTTGTTCGCGGTTACAAATCTTCTCTGGATGATTCAGTGATTCCTTATGGCCTAGATATCCCCTCAGAGCTCTCCCAGCAGATACATAAAAAAAAGCGTCTCGATATTTGGTTGCATGGTCGGAATAATACGTTAAGTGAAATCCGCTTCCTCACCGAACGTCTTCAGAAGGCGAGCCAATTCCGCCCAAAGAATACGATTGTACTTCATCCTTATGGGCGCTTTTGTAATGCCTATAAATTTGCAGGGGAGGAGGATGTAATAGAATCGTTGCATCACGTTAAAAGCCAATATTTAATTGATAATGAACGCATTGCGTTACGTGGGTTCTCGATGGGTGGAGCCGGGGCATGGCATCTAGGGGCACATTACGCAGGACGATGGGCTGCCGTTGCTCCCGGTGCCGGCTTTGTGGATACCGCCGTCTATCAAAATATTTTCAGCAAAGACCCCAAGCCTACTTGGTGGGAGCAGAAATTATGGAAACTTTACGACGTGCCACCTATCGCCAGTAATTTCCAAAATACCACTACAATCGCCTATAGTGGCGAGATTGATAAACAGAAGGAGGCCGCCGACCTGATGGCACTCGCCTTTAAGCGCGAAGGGATAAAGCTCACCCACATCATCGGCCCAAAGACCGGGCATAAATATGAACCCCAAGCCAAGGAGGAAATTTCCCGGCAAGTTGATGAAGCCGTTAGCAAAGGCAGCAATGCCTACGCCAACAAAGTGAAGCTCACCACTTACACGCTTCGCCATAACCGAATGAAATGGGTGAGCATTCACGGGCTTGCCCGACACTGGAATGAAGCCCGCGTGGAGGCGGAGCGAATCGAAGATTATCAGTTTCGAGTCAAAACCAAAAATGTGACCAGGTTGATGCTCGGCAAACTGAAAGTGCCCAACCGTGGCACCACCAAATATACAATCAGAATTGACGGCCAACAACTCACCACCACCCCCGATCGTCATGCACCTCTAATGTTTTTACGTTCCGAAAAACGTTGGGAGGCCGTAAAATCTCTTTCCCAAAATAGCCTAGCCAAAACACCCGGCTTGCAGGGGCCGATCGATGACGCCTTTCTCAGTCGCTTTGTCTTCGTGCCGCCCAGCATTGCCCCCATCAACAAGACTGTAGGCGAATGGGTTGGACGTGAATTAAATGACGCCATCAGCCAATGGCACCGGCAGTTTCGTGGCAATGTTATCATTAAGGGGCCATCCGAATTATCTCCCTTAGATCGCGCTTCCAACCTCATTCTCTGGGGCGATCCGAAAAGTAATCCTATGATCGCCAAAGTAGCCGGCCAATTACCCATCAAATGGACCGAGCAAGGAATTCGCATCAAGGACAAATCATGGCCCACCGACCGGTTTGTGCCGGTTTTGATTTACCCAAACCCTATGAACCCGAAACGTTATATTGTCATCAATAGCGGGTTTACCTTCAGTGAGTTCGGCCACATGAGCAATACCATGCAAAACGCCAAGTTGCCCGACTATGCCGTGCTGGATATGCGCGTCCCCATCACTGATCGCATCCCCAAAGGCGTTGCCCACGCAGGCTTCTTCGGTGAAAACTGGCAACTCACCGAAAGCGAGGGGAACGATTAATTTCCACAACATTTTTTGATTATGAAACCGTTTTACTATCTCGCCGTCACCGCCATTACTACATTCGCAGCGGCAAAAAAACCGGAACTGCCGCCTTACACAGATCCTGCCGATCAACTGATCCGCATGGCCCCGATGACCAAGTCGAGCCGCAGCGTGGTGGTTAACTTGTCTCCGGAACTGCATCTAGCTTTTGACACTCAACAGCTCCGAACGCATACCGTGTGGAAGGGTGGGGGGCTTAACCTCTTTGGCCCTTGTTATCACGGCGCCAAGCGTCCCTTCATTTGCCATCCCAATGGTGATCGACTCTGGGGAAACCCGCCCGTGTCCATGTGGCGCAAGACGCGCGAAGGAGAAGAGGTGCAATCGATAACAAACCAAAACAGGTGCGTGCCACACTACAAAGGTTTCAGCACCCGAGGCGGTCGGGTTACTTTTTTATATCGCCTACCTCAATACACTGATGTGCAACATTCCATTTATGCTTCAAACGGCGCTATTGTCCAAAGCCTTCAATTAAACCTTCCAAAGGGTGGGCTCGCTTTTTTGGCGCATGCCGAAATGGGGGTGCCAACTGATTTAAACCTACTAGGAGCCGTCGCCATTCAGCGAGATGAAGATGTGCTTGTCGCTCTCTTGAAGGGCAAAGGCCTGATCACGGCGACCAAATCACAACTACAATATGAGGAAGAACAATTCACCGTCGAAGGCAGCACCAAAGGAAACAAAACTCTTAAACACAATGGAGAGTTAACTCAGATCTACATTATTCCAGATGCAAATCCTAAAACACAATTTGATGTGGTCAGCTTCACCGCGCCAGACAAGGGAACAGCCCAGCGTATGGCTCGCAATTGGCAGCACACCAAAGTCGAATTCTCTGACCCAAAACCGGTTATCCTGCCCGCCAATCCCAAGGCGCGCCGAAGCTTTGTATTCAACCCGTATTACGAAGTCGAGGCATTGCCGTTAAGCGCGCTGGAGGAAATGAACCTGTTTGTTACCGGCATGGATTGGCTGACGCCATCCGATCTCGCCGTTTGCACCTACACCGGCGAAGTGTGGATCATTGAAAACGCCACCGGACCAGCCAAGGAAATGAAGTTCCGACGCTTTGCTCGAGGGATGAATGAACCGATGGGTCTTTTGGTGAAAGATGGCATGATCCACTTGGGTAACAAAGCCGAGATCACCCGCCTGCAAGACACGGATAATGATGGAATTGCCGACTTGTTTGAGCGTGTGTCAAGCGACTGGGATTATACCGGCAGTTACAATTCATTTTCTTATGGCCCCGTTCTGGATCGGCAAGGAAACTTCGTGGTTGCTAACGCCGGTCACGCCGGTCACTGGGGCGCTCGTCATATGGGCTGGGCGTTGCGCATCGGCTCTGACGGCGGTAAAGCCGAACCCTTCGCCAGTGGTTTTCGTGAACCGAACGGCATTAAGACATTCGGCACGGACAAGGATTTATTTGTCACCGACAATCAAGGGGCTTGGATTGGCGCATGCAAATTGAACCACGTGAAGGATGGTCGGTTCTACGGGCACCCGACCTCAATCCCGGCACCTAAGGATCTTTATGGCAAACCTCGCAAACTGGATCCTCCTGCCGTTTGGTTTCCCTATAAATGGGTCCGTTCAGCTAGTGATATTGT
>WTHG01000033.1 GCA_011523245.1 Verrucomicrobiales bacterium
GCCATGGAGGCGGCCTGGGCAAACACGAAACGTACGCCGATTCGAAAAATCGATTTCCGCAACGTGCCGGTAAAGCTCGCGCCGCGTAATCACGCGGGATTTCGGACGAAGGATTACGAGGCCAAATTGCAGCCGGGTGTGAACCATTGGCAACAATGCCTCGCCGCGCTGGGCCTCAGCTGGCGGCAGCGGTGCGAGCGCGGGCAGTCGGTGGATGTGCCGGTGCTGGACTTGGGCGCCGCACAGTTGTTGCTGTTGCCCGGTGAAAGTTACGTGGAGTTTCAGCTCGCCGCACAAAAGCTGCGGCCCGATTCCTTCGTGTGGGAGGCCGGCTACGGCGAGGGCGGTACGGGCTATGTGCCCACCGAAAAACATTGGACCGAAAAGGATCACAACCTGAATGACTGGTGCTGGGTGCATCCCGGGGCGGAGGCCAAGCTGTTGAAAGCAATTAAACAGGCCCTGTTGCCCGCCGCGAATAAGCGGTGAACAGCCAGTGAGTCATTGGTGAAAACGAAATAATAACTGCCGCTTTGTTCAGCGGCATTTCGTGGTAAATTGATCCCGTTGAGCGGCTCTTCGGAGCCACTCGGTCAGCCAGCTGGCCACGCAGCGAAAGCGGTTCTTCGGAACCAAGGAACCTGCAACCGACGACCGGCTCACGGGTAACCGAGAGCGCAGTCAGAAGGGCTACTGGCAGATGTCCGACCAAGGGCATTGACCTTTCGAGTTCGTGGCCCGTCAGGCCCGTGGGCGAAAAAGGATTGGTAGCCGCCCTGCGGTAAACTCCGGTTTATCTCAAGGGCGGCTTTTTTATTATCGGGTGCCTTTCTTGGAGATCCATTACTTCACCACCATTACACCCTTCATAATCGTCCAGTGACCAGGGAAAGTGCAGATGTACGGATAGTTGCCCGGTTCTCTCGGGGCGATAAAACGAGGGGTTTCGCTGGAGTTGGGTGGAACCATTTCGGTATGGAATAAAATGGCGTCTGTCTCGGGGATATACTGGCCAATCTCGATTTGCTTGGGGTCGGCAATCATACGGTTTACCTCCAGTGCGACCGCTTCTTCGGTTCTAGGCCTAATAATCACGAGGTTGTGCGAAATGGCATCAGGATTCACGAATTCCAGTTTCACCGGTTGACCTGCTCTGACCTCAAATTGCTTAAGATCATAGAGCATGCGTTCCTTCACAGCAGAAATGCGCACAATTTTTAAGCCTTTTTGCTGATCGAACTGCTTGTTTTTCGCCCAATAAAATAATTTTTTGGAAAATATAAAACCATATATGCCTGCAGTGAGCGAAGCTAAAGGAATTATAATCCATAGTCTCCGCCATTTGGCATTTTTAAAGAACTCCTCTGAGTGGGCAGGTTTTCCCCTGTTGAATCTTTATGATCGGATGAGACCTTTTCTGCATCACCTTCTAATTCCTCATCCACGCCCGCGACCCTACTTGAACACCCACATGCCTCCAATCCTTTTGGACATTCGTCAACACACTTAAGGCGATGAATGTTTATGTGCCACAAAATGTCTGACAAACTTTTTCGTCAGGCTTAGGTGGGGATTGGTAGGGCTTCAGGTTCGGATCATTCTTATAGGGTTTCTGCAGTGCGGCGATCAGATCTCTAAAGGGTTGCAAATCACCGGAATTTGCCGATTCCAAAGCCTGCTCCACTTTATGATTCCTCGGGATTACGACAGGGTTGTTGGCACGCATTAAATCCAAGGAGGATTCCAGTGGTTGCGTGTTTGCCGCGACGCGAGTCTGCCAGCGGGCATGCCATTCTTTGAAAGTATCACCGTCATAACGTTCCCCACTTGGAGGCACTTCGTTCGTTAAATCCACAAACGTATTGGTGTAGTCCGCGTCTGTTTGCTGCATCCAGTCGAGGAGATCAGAAATAAGTTTTTCATCTCCTGGTCGCTCGCCAAATAGGCCTACTTTGGCGCGTAACATGGAAAGAGATTTTTCTTTGTACACTGCTCCGAAACTATGGATGGCTTCCTCGGCTAAATCTTTTGCTTTATTAGGATCGTCATCCAGCAGAGGCAAAAGCGTTTCGGCAAGGCGTGCCAGGTTCCATTGCGCGATGGTTGGCTGGTTGGCATAGGCGTAGCGGCCTCCGTGATCAATGGAACTAAATACCGTCGCCGGATCGTAGGTGTCCATGAAGGCGCATGGGCCATAATCAATTGTCTCACCCGATAAAGCCATGTTGTCTGTGTTCATCACACCGTGAATGAAACCCACACGCATCCAGTGAGTGATTAGCTCTGCTTGTTTTTCAATCACGGCTTTAAGCAGCGAGAGAGGTTTGTTTTGGCTATCTCCAATCTCTGGATGGTGCCGTTTGATTGTGTAATCCAGGAGGGTCTGGATGGTATCCTTGTCTTGTTTCAATGCAGCGAACTGAAACGTGCCCACACGGATATGCGAGCGAGCAACCCGAGTCAGGATTGCCCCGGGTAAGGAGGTTTCCCTATAGACCTGCTCTCCGTGGGTCACTACTGCAAGGCTGCGCGTGGTAGGGATATTGAGTGCCTGCATTGCTTCGCTAATGATATATTCGCGCAGCATCGGCCCTAGCGCCGCGCGCCCATCACCACCGCGCGAGTACGGCGTGGGGCCCGAACCCTTGAACTGAAGGTCAAAGCGTTGATCAGTTGGTGTGATATGCTCGCCCCAGGCAATGGCTCGCCCATCACCCAGCATGGTAAAATGACCAAATTGATGGCCGGCATAAGCCTGCGCAAACGGCTCGGCTGTTTCCGGCATTTGGTTTCCGGAAAACAGTTCTGCTTGTTTGTCCGAACTAGTGTTGGAAAAATCCAAGCCCAGCTCAGTCGCGAGCGGCGTGTTTAAGATGACTAGTTCCGGCTTCGGCACAGGTGCCGGGAGAATTTTTGTATAAAAAATATCCGGCAGTTGAAGGTAGGTGTTATCAAATTTGAAACCAGTGCTAGTCATCTATTGTGATATTATTTCTGAGAGGATCCGACTTCTCCATCCTATATTGGAAAAGTGCAAGGAATGCTCCATTTAAGAATGATGAAAAACTATAGTGAACTATCGCGATCCTCCAGATTCTTGACGCGATCACTTAGTTTTTTGATTTTCTCTTCCATCAGAATATTTTTCGCAAACAACCAGCAGATGAGAATTCCTGCAATGGGTAAAAAGTATTCGTAGTATTCCATGATGGCCTTGCAATTCGCAAAGAAACTTAGCTTACCATACTGATTCAGGGAAGTTCAGAGAATCTCCCACTCAATCCCACTGCTCTCCTCAATTCCCACGAGAAACACTGAGGTTCACTGAAACGAAGAATCCCACACCTCAACAGTACTGAGGCATAGGGAGAACATTGGGAGAATGGGGTCTCCCATGGTTTTCTGAGTGTTCAGTGTGATAGCTGTATTTCCCCTGAAAACGGGGCGTTTGATGTTCGTTGGGTTCGATTCCCAAAACACATCCTGCTCAGTTGGTTTCGGCCAGGAGTTGTTTGAGTTTCGGTGTGTTGAGTGTGCGGGTGATTCGAAACACGCCAGCCGGGCCATTGGGGTGGCCGGTGTAGATAAAGATATGTTGCACGCTGCGTTGCTTATCTATGATGGCACCCGCGGGGTGGAAGCCGTCGGCGGTTGAATAAAATCCCCCATTTCGAGCGAGCAGGCGGCATTCACGGCGCCATTTGCCGGTAGCCCAATCTTTGGGATCGATGCTCCAGAGCCAAAGCTGCATGCGGTGACGCTCGGAACGGATGATTTCCAATCGTTTGGTAACGGGGTTAAAGGAGAGGTCAACCGTGTCGACCAGACGCCGGTCCTGCAAGTTGGTCTTCTGGATGATGGGCTTTTGGCCGGGCAACCAGCTCATTTGCCGGTGGGCGCGCACTTGGTTTTGGTCACGTGTGACAAACCGGTACTGGCCATCGTGGAAGAGGGCTGCCGGTTCGTACTGTTTGAAACCAACCGGATGTTCCTCGGCCTTCCAGGTCGCGCCGCCATCAAGAGAGCTGAGGGCCACGAGTTTTTCAGAGTACTTATGGTATTGATCCACCTCGCCAAACCAGTTTCCAAAAACAAGGAGGCCGTGCTTTGGATCATCCAAAATGCGCGGTCCGATATTGATTATTTGGTGTTTAAAAGTGTCCTCGCGTAGTGCCTTTGGGAAATGTTTCCACGTGCGGCCCGCGTCTTCACTGCGGAATACGCCATGATTGTTCACGGCCACCACCGCGCCATTGCGGGCGGTGCCAATGGCATGAAGATGGACCTTGTAGCCCAGTGTCGACTTGTTGCCTTTATCGAACTTGGCCCGGTGCGATAGGGGCACTACGCCACCACGGAGCCGGTCTTCAGCTTTCATGCAGTCGCGCAGGTCATAGGGCTCAGACCAGGTTTTGCCTTGATCGGTACTCCGCAACACCACGCCATAAGACATTTTGGGATGCGGTTTGCCCGCGCCTTTGGCCCGGTGCCCGGGAATTCGCCGGTGCATCACGATGAGCGTATCCCGGGTCATCGTTGCCACCGGCCATCCGTAATGGTTGCAGTCGCCTGGAGGATTCACCGGCAAATTCACTGGGGCCACTTCGATCAAACCCTGCTTTGCCCCTTGCGCCCAAACCGCCGCCTGTGCGTCTGATGCATCCAATAATTTCTGCGCGAAGGCATCCGGCTGGGGCGCTTGTGCCCCGGCAGTTTGGCTCATCACCTTGAAGGTTAAGGCAAATAAAACGGATCGAGTTGCCACGGATTTCATTGGATGCCGATGGTTCCTTTCATAGCTCTCAAAAATCCTATCCTTCTTTTGTGACC
>WTHG01000413.1 GCA_011523245.1 Verrucomicrobiales bacterium
ACCAAAGGCCTGAAATATTCCAACGTCATGCCCGCCGAGGCCGACAAGGCATCCGGCATGGGCCGCAGTTGGCAGAACACTTTCAGCGCCGACACCCGCGAAGCTGCCCAGGACCGCATGGCCGAACTGGACTACACCTGGGAATGGCAGCCCAACGGCGACCTCCGCGCCACCACGCCCGTGCTTCCCGCCGTCCGCGATCTCGGTGATGGACGCGCCAGTTTCTTCAACCAACTCATCGCCGCCTTCAACGGCTGGAAAGACACCCGCAACGACCCCGCCAAGGCCATCACCTTCGGCGACGGTTCACCGCTGAACCCCGAGGACGTCGCTGCCGCCAGTGCTCTGGCCGACGACTGCACCTTCGATCTTCCCTGGCAAGCCGGTGACCTAGCCCTCGTGGACAACTACACCGCCATGCACGGCCGTCGCACCTTCACCGGTACTCGCAAAGTCCTCGCCAGCCTCGTGGAGGCATGAGGCCCTTTTCCATTGGCTTCCGTTGCTGGCTGGCGTATTTTCCCTGCCAATCATCATGCGTTATTTTATCGCTCTTTCTCTTTACGTCGGCGGGTTGGTAGGGGCTCAATCAGTCTCAGACTCAGCAACACCCGTACGGAACATTTCGGCTCCTGCAGGTTTCAAGGTGGAGTTACTGTACTCAGTGCCCAAACCAGAACAGGGGTCTTGGGTGGCAATGTGCAATGATGACAAGGGGCGGATCATTGTCAGCGACCAGTTTGGCGGGTTGTACCGATTCACGCCACCGGCACCAGGGAAGCAGTTGAAGCAGTCGGATATCGAAAAAGTGCCGGCGAAGATTCGCGCGGCCAATGGATTACTCTGGGCCAATGGCGGACTGTACGTGGCAGTCAATGATTACGAGCGCAAGTTTCCCAGCGGGCTCTATCGGGTGACGGATTCGGACGGGGACGACAAGTTGGACAAGGTGGTGTTGCTGCGCGAGATGTTTGCGCGGGGGGATCACGGTGTGCACGCGATTTTGCCAGGTCCGGGGAAATCGCTGTACCTGATCACTGGCAACAACACGGAACCGCTCAAGACGCAGACCTCGCGCGTGCCGTTGCATTGGGGTGAGGATCATCTGCTGCCGCGCATGCCGGACGGGCGCGGGCACAACCGCACGCGGCTGGCTCCGGCGGGGATCATTTACAAGGTGTCGCTGGACGGCAAGCAGTGGGAGATCGTGTCTTCGGGTTACCGTAACATTTACGATGGCGGCGTGAACAAGGATGGCGAGCTCTTCACGTACGATGCGGACATGGAATATGATTTCAACACCTCATGGTATCGCCCCACGCGCATTAATCACGTGACCAGCGGCAGCATGTGGGGCTGGCGCAACGGCACGGGCAAGCGGCCGGAGTTTTATCCGGACACCCTCCCGGCAACGGTGAACATCGGCCCCGGCTCGCCCACGGGCACGGTGTTCGGCTACGGCGCGAAGTTTCCAGCCAAATACCAAAACGCTTTTTTCATACTCGATTGGAGTTGGGGCAAGATTCACGCGGTGCATCTTAAACCCAATGGCTCCAGCTACACGGGCACGAGTAAAACATTTATTACGGGCAGTCCCTTGCCGGTGACGGACGTGATTATTCGCCCAAAAGACGGCGCCATGTATTTCACCATCGGCGGTCGCAAGGTGCAATCGGGTGTGTATCGGGTGACCTACACCGGCAAGGAATCCACCGCGCCGGCCGTGAAGCGCACGATGCATAACGGGCGCATCCTGCGGCAAAAGCTGGAAAACTTTCACGGCCAGCAGCACAAGGACGCGGTGAACCAATCTTGGCCGCATTTGGCCGATGGCGACCGGTTCATCAGTTGGGCGGCGATGACGGCGGTAATGCATCAGCCGGTGAAACAGTGGCAACAGCGGGCCTTGACCGAGACGGATCCAAACAAGCGAGTGGTGGCGTTGCTCGCCTTGTGCAAGGTGGTCGGCAGTGACCCGAAAAATGCGACCACAGACAATGCCGCTTCGAAGGTTGATGCCAAGCTGCGAACATCCATTTTCAAATCCCTCGGGCAGGTCGACTGGGCCAAGCTCACGCATACCGGCAAGCTCACGCTGGCGCGCGCCTACCAAATCGCGCTCATTCGCCTTGGCGAAGCGGATGCTGAAGTGAAAGGGCGCATTGTGAAGCATCTCGACCCCCATTTCCCCGCGCCCAACTTCGAGCAGAACTGGCTCCTGTGCGAAACGCTCGCCTACCTGCAGGCACCGAGTACCGCCGCAAAGGGTATTAAGCTGTTGCAGGAGGCAGCAACGCAGGAAGAGCAGATCGAGTACGCGCGTTCGCTGCGGATGCTGAAGGTGGGCTGGACACTTGAGCTGCGCACGGCCTATTTCGAGTGGTTCCTCAAGGCGGCCAACTACCGCGGCGGCGCGAGCTTCAGCAGATTTATCGAATTCATTCGGCGCGATGCCGAAGCCAGTCTGGACACCCAAAGTCGGGAGCAGCTAAAGGAATTACTGGCGAAAAAGCCGGTGCAAAAATCACCCTTCGAGGTGATGGCACAGGCGATGATCGGGCGCAATTTCGTGAAGGAATGGAAGCTGGAGGAGCTGAGTGCGGCGTCCAAGACAAAACTGAAGGGACGCGACTTTGAGCGCGGACGGAAGATGTTCGCGGCCGGCGGCTGCTTTGCCTGCCACCGTTTTGCGAACGAGGGCGGCATGACCGGACCGGACCTAACCGGCTCGGGCGGGCGCTACTCAGCGCATGATTTGCTCGATCAAATCATCAATCCCAGCCGCGAGATTAATGAGCAGTTCGTGCCGGTCATCGTGAAGATGAAAAACGGCGAAACCCTAACCGGCGTGGTAGTCAACATGAACGGCGAACGCGTAACCGTGAACACGGACATGTTCGATCCCAACCAACGCGTCAATGTGAACCGACCCGATGTGGAGAGCATCGAGCCGTCCAAAGTATCGCCGATGCCCCCGGGCCTGCTCAACCTCATGCGCGAAGATGAGGTGATGGATCTGCTGGCCTACATCATCAGCGGCGGCGATCGCGACCACACTGTGTTTAAAAAATAATCATGAAAAAACTCCTGACTCTCATCCCGGCAATCTGCCTCACAGCCTGGCTTGGCTGCGGCAAAAGCGAGCCAGCCAAAGACAAAGGCGTGATCGCATACTCGCCGCTGACATTGTCCAATCCCTTCTTCAAGGTTATCGGCGATCACATCAAGGCCGAGGCGGAAAAGAACGGGTACACCGTGCAAATGGTTGATCCGGATATGGACGTGAAAAAGCAGTCCGACCAGATCGACGATTTCATCGCCAAGAATGTCACTGCCATTGTGCTCGTGCCATGCGACCGACTCTCCGTGGGACCTGCGGTGCAGGCAGCCAACAAGGCGGGAATCCCGGTGTTTACCGTGGATGCCAAATGCGCGGCGGAAAACGCCACAATCAAGGGCCATGTGGGCACCGATAATTTCCAGGGCGGCGAATTGGCCGGCAAGGCGATGATCGACGCGCTCGGCGACGCAGGCGGCAAGGTGCTGATTCTTGATTTCAAGAAAGCCAACTCCTGCGTGTTGCGTGTAGGTGGATTCAAGAAAGTGATCGATGCACACAACAAGACGGCCACCGGCAAGATTGAGATCGTCTCTGAGCTCGACGGCAACGGCGACCGCACCAAGGGCTACCAATCCACCGCCGACGCGCTGCAGGCGCACGAGGATCTCGACGCCATTTTTGCCATCAACGATCCCTCCGCTCTCGGCGCGTATACCGCGGTGAAGGAGGCCAATCGCGAAGACAAAATTAAGATTATCGGTTTCGACGGTCAGCTGGACGGCAAGCAAGCGATTAAGGATGGCAAAATCTATGCCGATCCCATTCAGCATCCGGACAAAATGGGCCGCCAGATTGTGGAGCTCATCATGAAGTATCAGGCCGGCGAAAAATTTGAGGCCGAGACGCTCATTCCTGCCACGCTTTACACCAAGACTGAGGCGGACGAGGATCCGGAGCTGAAATAATCGATGGCCGATGATGCCGCCCAGCCGCCGTTGCTTCGGATGCGCGGCATCAGCAAGGCCTTTCCCGGTGTGCAGGCGCTCAGCGAGGTGGACCTCACGCTGCACACAGGCGAAGTGCTCGCACTGCTTGGCGAGAATGGTGCCGGCAAAAGTACGCTCATCAAGATTCTCGGCGGCGCCCACGCACATGACGAGGGCGAGGTGAGCATCGAAGGCAAGCCTGCGCGCATTAATTCCCCGCAGGCTTCGCAGGCGGCCGGTATCGGCATCATTTATCAGGAGTTCAACCTCGTGCCCGGCCTGACCGCGCGCGAAAATATTTTTCTCGGCCAAGAACCGGCCCGCGTCAGCTTAATTCCTCACCAACAGGAAACGGATCAGGCCCGCGAGCTGTTTGATCGGATCGGCGTGGAGATTGATCCTGACGCGCTCTGCCGCGACCTTACCGTGGCCCAGCAGCAGGTCGTCGAGATCGCCAAGGCACTTGCGCAGGAGGCACGCATCATTGTGATGGATGAACCCACCGCCGCGCTCACTCCGCGCGAGGTCGAGGGCCTGCTCAAGGTAGTGCGCGAACTGCGCGCGCAGGGCATCGGCATTATTTACATCAGCCATCGGCTGGATGAAATCGACGCCATCGCGGATCGGGTCACCGTGTTGCGCGACGGCAGCCACGTAGCCACGCGCGATAAGGCCAGCCTCGGGCGCGATGAAATGATTGAGCTGATGGTCGGCCGCAGTCTGGACAAGGAATT
>WTHG01000132.1 GCA_011523245.1 Verrucomicrobiales bacterium
TTCCTCCCTGTGGGTGTTTGAAGCGAAGGCAGGCGTAGCACAACAGGTTGAAGCCCTTACGTTGCCCAATCGCTTGATCTACGGATTTTGTTTCCATCCGCAGTTCGAACAGAACGGCTACGTGTACATGCACACGAATGGCCCACGCCGCGGTGACGGCAGCAAAGACAAGTTTAGTCAGGTGACGCGCTGGACAATGGACCGGCAATCGCACCGTATTGATCCTAAGTCGCAGCGGGTGATCCTGCAGTGGGATTCCAATGGCCACGATGGAGGCGGGCTGGTCTTCGGCAATGACGGTATGCTGTACATCACCTCGGGTGACGGCACGAGTGATTCAGATGTCAATGTAACCGGCCAGCGCATCGATCTATTGTTATCCAAAGTCTTGCGCATTGATGTCGATCGCCCTTCGAAAGGCCGGCCATACTCCATCCCGCGCGATAACCCGTTTCTGAACACGCCCAATGCCGCGCCGGAAACCTGGGCGCATGGTTTCCGCAACCCGTGGCGGATCACCAGCGATTCCAAGACCGGCGATATTTGGGTCGGCGAAAACGGCCAGGACCTTTGGGAATCCGTGAAACGCGTCGTGCCCGGCGCGAATTATGGCTGGAGCAAATTCGAGGGCAGCCATCCCTTTTACCTCGAACGCAAGCTCGGCCCGGGCAAACTCACCAAGCCAACCTTTGAGCATCACCATCGCGAGGCACGCTCCCTCACCGGCGGCGTGGTCTATCACGGCGGCAAGCATGCCTCGCTGCAGGGTGCCTATGTCTACGGCGATTATTCCACCGGCAAAATCTGGGCCGGCCGCCATGATGGCAAACAGGTTGTCTGGCATCAGGAAATTGCCGACACCACGCTGGCGATCACCGGATTTGCCGAGGATACCCAAGGCAACCTGATCGTGATTGATGACCAATCCGGATTCTACACACTGGAAACCAATCCCGCGCACGGTCGACCCGTAAACTTCCCAACCAAGCTGAGTAAAACCGGTCTGTTTACCGACACACCCAAACTCCGGCCCGCTGCGGGCGTCACGCCCTATCAGGTAAATGTCCCGCACTGGAACGATGGCGCCAGCGCACATCACTGGGCAGCCGTGCCCAAAGGTGAATCCATCCAGTTCACCGGCAACCGCGGCTGGGCCGCCCCCAACGGCACCGTACTCGTGCAAACCCTCACGCGCCAAGGCCAGCGCTTGGAGACGCGCCTCCTGACGCGACAGGAAGGTGAGTGGGCCGGCTACAGTTACCTTTGGGACAGCGACCAGAAAGATGCCACGCTGGTCGAAGCCGAGGGCCGCCAACTCAAATTGCCCAACGATCGCATGTGGAATATCCCCAGCCGCGCAGAGTGTATGATGTGCCACAGCCGTGCGGCCAAGTATACACTCGGACTGACGGAACTGCAGCTCAACCGCACGATCCAGATCGACAATCAACCGGTCAACCAGATCGCGCACTGGCTGAAACAGGAACTGCTCACCGGCGCCAAGGCCGAGGACTACGAAGCGGGGGGCAAACGATCCCAACAGGCATTACCCAATCCCTACGACGATTCGCTTGAGTTGGAATCACGCGTGCGATCTTATTGGCAGGCCAACTGCGCCCATTGCCACGTGGAAGCCGGCGGCGGCAATGCCAAGATGGAACTCGAGTGGAGACGGACGCTCGCCGATACCCGCACGGTGGATGCCGAGCCCGTGCACAGTCGGTTTGAGCTCGGCCCCAAAGCCCGCATTGTGGCCCCCGGCCAGCTGGGTCACACAGTGATGATGCAACGCATTAGCGGCACCGGCCGCGGCCGCATGCCGCCGGTCGGCGGTGTGCTTCCCGATCCGCAATGGATCGCCTTGTTTACCCGCTGGGTGTCCGGGCTCAATCCCAACGAATAGATTGTGTCACCCATGAAATATCTGTTCTTTCTTCTTCCGGTTCTTTTCACGGGATGCCAATCCGCACCGCAGCGGCCGTTGGAGTTTACCACCATGATCGCCCATTGGGCGAAATACACTGAGCCGGAGTATCTGGATTTTGTCCGCGAAGCGCGGCCGGAGCTGGCGCAGATTGGATTTTACGGCGCGCATTACTGGAGTCTGGGGCACACCAAGCACGGGCAGGGTTATCCCGGACATTTCCCCAAGATCGGCCTCAAAGAAAACCGCGCCTGGTTCGCCCAACGCAATCGCGACCTGCGCAAGCTGAATACTCTGGTGATCGGCCACTTCAACATCGAGTTTCTCGTGGGCGACCCAAAACATGCCGAGGGTCCGCGCGGTTTTTTTAAATTCTACCACGAATTGTGGGATGAGAAAACGCTCGGCCCCAAGCCGGTGAAGGATCCCCTAGACCTGCTGGAGAAGAACGCCGATGGAACGCCGCTTTCCAATAATAATTACTCCATCGGCGGCATGAAGGAGTACTGGGCGTGCCTGAATAATCCGCATTGGCGCACAGTGCTCAAAGCATGGGTGCGCCATGGCATCGCCGCCGGTGTGGATGGATTCATGATCAATTATTTTTACCGACATAACTGCCTGTGCCAGCATTGCCAGGAAAAGTTTCGCGGCTATCTTGGCGAGCGATTTGAAGCTCATGAATTAATACCCTTCGGGATCAATAACCTTGCTCAACATCGGTTCACTGAAATCGGCGCGTGGCATGACCCCAAGGAAAGCACACCCTACAAACGGGAGCAGTTGCGCTTTTCGCAGATCGCCACCAAGGAATGTTTTGATGAAGTGTTTGTGAAATACGGTCGCTCCCTCAAACCGGGTTTGATCGTTGGCCAATGGAACCACCTCGGCCGCTTCGGCCAGATCAACTCCGACGAACGCTGCCTGTTGCCCAAGGAACTGTGGGCGAAGGACGAGGATTACCTGTGGTACAGCACCGGCGGATCCGCCTTTTACACGGACTTGAAGAATGGCTACCTCGGCGAAGGCACCCTGCATTCGCGCTACATCCGCGGCGCCACCGGCGGCAAACCCTTTACGCTCGGCAAATACGAGGGCACCCGGATTCGCGCAACCATCGGCGAGCTGATTGCCAACGGCGGCGCGCCCATGGGGTTTTATACGCGTTATACCGATCCCAACGCGCGCAAGGTGATCACCCAATATTACCAGTTCATCCGGCGGCATGACCGCATCTATCGCCGCAATCAACCCGCTGCCGCCAACGTACTGCTCTTTCCCCGCACCGCCGTGCACGCCGGCAACGTCGAGGCCGTTCAACAATTCCTCAAGCTTGGCGACCGCCTGCTCGATCGCCATGTCCTATTCGACATTTTACCGGATGACCTTGCCACAAAAAACGCCCTCGCTCGTTACGGCGCCGTCTTTCGTGTGGGCCAACCCGAGCCACAACCCGCGGGCCCTTTCAGCATTACCGCGCCCAAGACGGTAAGGGCCTCACTCAGCCAACCCGCCGAGGGAGACGCGCTGCACTTGCATTTCGTCAATTACAATCGCACCGAACCCAAGAGCCCCCGCAGCGCGGGTGGCGGCATCCATGACGAAAAACCCATCACCGCTGAGGGTGTGCGCTTCACCTTCACCCTGCCGCAAGGCAAGACACTCGACCGCGTCACCTTTCTCACCCCTGAACAATCCCAACCTCAACTGTTAATCACAGAAACGCATGAACAACGCATCATCGTTTCTATCCCGAATTTCCTCGTTTATGGCGTGGTCGAATTGACTTTCCGCCCGAGCAAGAACCCATAGATCTAAAAGCCTAATGAAATCCTCCTTTGCCCTTGTGTTGCTGTCCCTCGGCCTGACGGGCTGCGTGGCCATTCAAGCTCAACACGCACCTATCCCGCCTGACTCCTTCCGAGGGAGCGAACCTGTCACCGCGCAGTCCGATGGCAATATGCTGGTCGAAGCGGAGGAATTTTCGCCCGCCAATGACGCGTGGGCGGCCAAACCTTGGGGGGAGAATTATTATGCGGCGACGTTTGCCAATTCGTTCCTGAGCCGGAAGGCGTATCTTGGGGCAGACGAACAGGCAGAGGGCACGGCGACCATTCGCGTGCGGGTGCCAAAGGCCGGGCGGTATCTCGTGCTCGTGCGGTACGAGGCGGCGTACCGGTTTGAGACGCAGTTTCGGGTGAAGGTGGAGCAGAACGGCAAGGCGGCGCTGGATCGGCTCTACGGCGCCCGGAAAAATTTAAAAATTTGGGCCTTCAGTCAAAAGCTCAAGACCGAGCACGCGTGGAGTTGGGGGGCCTCGGAGAACATCGTTTGGGAAGGGCACAATGCCTACGCCAATCTGCAGGCCGGCATCGCCACCATCACGCTCGCCACCGGCAAACAGCCTGCGCCCGCCGCCAAGCGCAACATCGATTGCCTGCTGCTCACCACCGACGAGGAACAGGTGAAGATGCGCATCGACAAGGAGCGTTACCTGCCGCTCGATGGCATGCTCACGCAGGCGGGCGATGTTTTTGTGAAGGTGACCAACCGCGGCAGCGCGGAGCTGACCTTCGCCGGGGCAAAAGCGATTGGCGGCGGTAATTGGCAGCAGCACTCGCCTTATTGGGTGCACCTGCGCAATTGGCCGAAGGTGGAGATCAAAGTCGCTCCCGGCAAATCCAGCGACTGGGTGGAGGTTGGCGGCACGATGGATACACTCAATGACGGCCAATGGAATTTTACCGGCAACGGCAAGTACCGCGCGGAGTTTGCCGTGAAGGAAGCCAACGGCAAGCTCACGCCCATCGCGGCCTTCGACGGCGAAGGAGCCCTCAAGCTCGCAGCTGATGCGG
>WTHG01000068.1 GCA_011523245.1 Verrucomicrobiales bacterium
GGCCCGCGATGCCGAACATACCGGCACGCCGCACATGGATGCGTTGGCCAAGCGCGGGCGCAATTTTTTGAATGCGCATTGCGCCGTGCCGGTATGTTCGGCATCGCGGGCCAGTGTGATGTCGGGCGTAGCGGCGACCACGCACGGGAGCTACGAAATCGGGCCGCGTTACGAGCAATTACCCGCCCTTAACGATGTGCCCACTCTCCAGCGCTATTTCAAGGATCATGGTTATACCACAATTTCTGGTGGTAAAATGTTGCATCACAACTTCAACGGCCGACTGGTCGGTGACATCGATCGCTCGCTGGGACGTAACCGTAGTCCGCGGCCAAAAGGGCCGATGACCCGGCCGGCAAATTGGAGCGGCGCGTGGGATTGGGGTGCGTATCCGAAGGCCGATGCCGAGATGGCAGATATCCAGCTCGCGCATAATGCCGCCAAAACGCTAAAGGAGAATTTTGAGAAACCGTTCTTTATGTCCGTCGGTTTTTTTCGCCCGCATGTTCCTCTATTCGTGCCGCCCAAATGGTTCGAGCTATACGATAAGGACAAGATTGTGCTCCCTAAGAATCCGAAAAATGATCTCGATGATTTGCCAAAGAATTTTCTCCGAATTAATGATTACGCTGTGGCACCAACGCATGCCGAGGTGGTGAGTGGGAGTAAACAGCGCAGCCTTACGCACGCCTATCTCGCCTCAGTAAGTTTTGTCGATCACTGTGTTGGTATCGTCTTGGATGCGTTAAAATCCAGTCCGCACGCAGATAACACGTTGATCGTGTTGTGGAGCGATCACGGATTCCATTTGGGCGAAAAGCAGCACTGGGCTAAGCGTACTTTGTGGGAGGAATCCACGCGCGTACCGCTGCTCATCGCCGGCCCGGGAATCCAGCCTGACGCCCCCTGCAAAGAGCCGGCCAGCCTGATCGATTTGTATCCCACCTTGGCCGAGCTTTGTGGTTTACCGCGGGCTAAGCATCTCGAGGGCGTGTCGCTCGTGCCGCAATTACGTAATCCCAAGAAGGCCCGCCGACAACCAGCGATTACTTCGTCGTACTTTGGTAACCACGCCATCCGCAGCCGTGATTGGCGGCTGATTGTTTATGAGGATGGCGCGAAGGAGCTGTACGATCACCGGAATGACCCGGATGAATTTCGAAACCTAGCCAACGATCCTGATCATCAGTCGATCCTCAATGAACTTGCCAAGTGGCTGCCCAAGAACGCCGCACCGGAGTTTAAGGCCAAGTCCGAACGAACCCGCATCCGCCAAAATTAATCGTTGTGCTGCGCTGATTTCGATTGGAAGCATTTCCCAACCTCACTAACATTTTCCAACTCATGAAACGGACAAAGCGATACGGCGTGGAGCGCCGGGATTTTTTGAAATACATGGCGGCAGTGTCAGCGATCCCTTTCGCTGCCTGTCACACAACAGGGCCCATAGTAAATCGCCCTCAGTTCACAGATTATCCTTTCAAACTCAACGTGGCCTCGGGCGATCCGGAGCCGGATGGAGTAGTGTTGTGGACGCGACTGGCGCCCAAACCACTCGAAGGCGGCGGCATGCCCGCGGAGTCAGTGCGCACGCGGTGGGAGGTGGCTACTGACGAGTCTTTCACGAATATCGTGCGCCAAGGCACTGCGCTGGCCCTGCCGCAGCTGGGGCACTCCGTGCATGTGGAGGTGACCGGGCTTAAGTCACATCACTGGTATTACTATCGATTTCACGCCGGTAACGAAACCAGCCCCGTTGGCCGCACCCGGACAGCACCCGCACCGGATGCGATGCCCGAGCGCGCGCGTTTCGCCTTCACCTCGTGTCAGCATTACGAGAGCGGTTACTTCAATGGCTACCCGCATATGGCGAAGGAGGACCTTGACCTCATCGTGCACCTCGGCGATTACATTTACGAGTATCGCGGCATCGACAATCGCCCGCGCAAACATCTTGGTCCTGAGATCGAGACTCTCGACCAGTACCGCACGCGCTACGCGCAGTACCGACTGGACGAAATGTTGGCGGACGCGCACCGGCTCTTTCCTTGGTTAGTGACTTGGGATGATCATGAGTTTGACAACAACTACGCGGACCTGGTCTCTGAAGAGGAAGGCATCGCGCCGGAGAAATTTCTCGCCCGCCGGATGAATGCCTATCAGGCTTACTATGAGTTCATGCCATTGCGTCGCCGGTCGTTTCCGCAGGGACCACACATGACGCTCTATCGCGGCTGTCCGTATGGGCGGTTGGCGAATTTTCACGTGCTCGACACGCGCCAGTACCGTACCGATCAACCCAACGGCGACCACCAAAAACCAATGGTCGGTAAGGCACTGGATCCCCAAGCCACCATGCTGGGCGCCCGGCAGGAGCATTGGCTGATGCAAAGTTTGGCGCAGTCCACGGCAACCTGGAATGTTTTAGCGCAGCAGGTGATGATGGCTCCGCTCAATCGTGGCGAAGGCGAGAATGCACGCTATAGCATGGACCAATGGCCCGGCTACGAGGTCAGCAGGCGGCGGTTACTGAAGTTTTTCCATGAACGTCGAGTGCCCAACCCGGTGGTGTTGACCGGCGATATCCACGTGAACTGGGTGACTGACCTGCAGCTGGATTTTCAGGCGGAGAACTCGCCGGTGGTCGGTACTGAATTTGTCGGTACGGCGATGTCCTCCGGCGGCAACGGTGGTAATCGTATTGCCGAGTATGAGCGCGCCGCCGCGCAAAATGATTTCGTGCGCTATTACAACTCTAACCGCGGCTATGTCAGCTGCGACCTCACGCCCGACAATTGGACCACGCACTTTCGAGTCACACCGTTTGTCGACAAACCCGGCTCCCCTATCGTCAATCAAGCTAGCTTCATTGTTGAGAACGGCCGGCCGGGAGCTAAACGTGCTTAGGTCTATTCTCCCTATTTTGTGTTTTGGGCGTCATTTGCAATTGCGCCGGCGTTAAGTGATTCAAAATCTCTGGACGCAAACGGCCTTCCCCTTAGCCGCATACTTAAGAACATCCAACAACATCACACAAATGAAATCCTTCAAACTACTCAGACTTTTAGCTGTGCTAGGGACTATCGTTCTGAGCACGTTCGTTACGACTGCGAGACCCAATGTAGTAATCATCTTCACCGATGATCAGGGTTATGCCGATCTTGCTTGTTACGGAAACACGAAAAACAAAACGCCGCGCCTGGATCAACTGGCTAAGGAAGGCACGCGGTTTACTTCGTTTTATTCGCAGACCGTATGCGGTCCGTCGCGTTCCGCTCTACTCACCGGCCGCCAGCCCATTCGTAGTGGTGGTTGGGGTATGCCAGCTGAGGAAATTACATGGGCCGAACTGATCGGCAAGGCGGGCTATCAAACCGCCTGCATCGGCAAATGGGATGTATCCAACCGCAAGGCTATCATCCCGCGCATGCCCAATGCACAGGGGTTCGATTATTTCTTCGGCGCACTCGGGGCCAATGATAACGGCACAGTGAGGTTTCACGAAAATAACGAAGCCGCCGGCATGACCCGCGACATGGGCGGGCTCATCAAGTTCTATACGGACAAGTCGATCGACTACCTCAAAAACAAGCGCGACCCAAAGAAGCCGTTCGTGCTCTATCTTGCGCACACGATGATGCACACGATCATTGATGCCTCGCCTAAGTTTCGCGGCAAATCAAAGGGTGGGCTGTACGGCGATGTGGTGGAGGAATTTGATTTCGAAACCGGTCGTCTACTCGACACGCTGGATGAACTGAAACTGGCCGATAACACGCTGGTCATTTACACGAGCGACAACGGTCCGTGGAATCAGGACAAATACACCAAGCGTAAAAAGGGGCATCCGGCCGACGCGATTTTCTGGGGCGAAGCCGGCCCGTTGCGCAATGGCAAAGGCTCGCCCTACGAGGCGGGCTACCGGCTGCCGTGCATCGTGCGTTGGCCGGGTAAGGTGCCAGCGGGGCGCGTGAATGATGCGGTATTTGCCAGCATCGATTTTATGCCGACATTTGCCAATCTGTGCGGCTTTAACGTGCCGAAGGATCGTCACCTCGACGGCATCGACCAGACGGATCTGCTGCTGGGCAAGCGCGAGACCGGCCGTGATTATTTCTACTTCAACAAAGCTGGAGTGCGAAAGGGTAAGTGGAAGTATCTCCGTGCCAATGCGCATTTTCACGGCTACGCCGTCGAGAATGACCGCCTCAAGGTGGAGGAACTCTACGACCTCACCGCCGACCTCGGCGAACGCAACAACCTAGCGCACAAGCATCCCGAGCTCGTGGCCGAGCTGCGCGCCTTGACCGAAAAGCTGGAGTCGAAGAAGTAACTTTACGCAGAATTGAATTCCCGCCGAATAACGGCTATCTTTCGAACCGAATGCGCCGTTCATTTCAGATAATAGCCCTATTGCTGTGTGTTGCTGCCTGGGCGGGCGGTGAAACGCATTGGTCGTTTCAACCGATCAAACGGCCGGTTGTGCCAACTGTGAAGGGAAATCCGATTGATGCGTTTCTGAATGCGCGCTTGGCCAAGGCGGGAGTGGAGCCGAATGGAAAGGCGTCGCCCAAGGATTTGATCCGGCGGGTTTCGATTGTGCTTACCGGTTTGCCGCCGACGCCGGAGCAGGTGCAGGCGTTTGAGGCGCGGTACGCGAAGGATGCGGAGCAGGCGTACATCCGCCTGGTCGAGGAGCAGTTGTCTTCCAAACACTTTGGCGAACGCTGGGCGCAGCATTGGCTGGATGTCATTCGCTGGGCGGAGAC
>WTHG01000137.1:0-2267 GCA_011523245.1 Verrucomicrobiales bacterium
GCGCACATTTCCGCGAGGGCAAATTGCGCCTCGCTGAAGCCCTCCTTCGCAGCCTGCTGAAGAAGATCTCGGGCTGCACCCGGTTCGGCCGCCGTGCCACGACCGTGACGCAGCCGAATGCCGAGGTTGTGTTGGGCTGCGGTCAATCCCTGCTCGGCCGCCTTGCGAAACCAGCCAACCGCCTCAGTTTCATCCGGTTCCACTCCGAGCCCTTCGGAGAGACAAATTCCCAGGCGGTTTTGAGCTGCCGCCACATCTTGTTCAGCAGCCTTACGGGTCCATTCGTAAGACTCGGTCAGATCCTTCACCACACCTTCACCCTGCCAAAGATGCCGTGCCAAATTCCATTGGCCGGCGGCCATGCCTTGCTGTGAGGCGCGACGGAACCATTTCACAGCCTCCTCCGGCTGGGGGTTCTCCAATCGTTTGCCGGCCAACAACAGCCCCAGATTGTTTTGCGCCGGAGCAAAATCCTGTTGAGCGGCTTGGCGATACCATTTGACGGCCTCGGCGACTTCCTTGGGGCCGTTTTCGGCCGTGCCCAGTTTGATACCCAATAAATACTGTGCCCGCACCGAGCCACCCCGAGCGGCGAGCCGCAGCTCCACTAGCTCCTTCAATAAGGCGGTCTTATCCTTGATGTCGCTTGATATGGACATTTTTACCCTGCACCGATACGGCCTAATGCAGAAAAGACGCCTTTTAGACGTTTTTTCTGACCTTTTCCAGCCTTCTCCTCAGCGCAAAATTCTCGGGATTATTTGAGCAACCATTATGCCATTTTGTGAATAAACAGTTAATAACAAGAAAAACCCCGCCCGAAGGCGGGGTAAACAGGCGTGGTTGGGTAGCCCGTTGAGGATAATTTATTGAGTGTCGGTCTGCTTCTTTTTGCCGCGTTTTTGGCGTTTAAGCCGCGCACCGTCTTCGTAGGTTTCCACTCCATCTGGTGAATCCACCTTAAGAATCTTGAATCCGCGATCAGTGATTTGCGCGAAAACCTTTGCTCCATCGCCGCATTCAGTTTCAACACTAATCAGCACACCAGCATCGTTCACTTTCCAAGTACCGGTGAAAATCTCCCCTTCATTCGGGTCTTCCGCCGACCGAACTGAGGTGTGGCCGTTTGGCTGCAATTCAACCTGCATTCCCTCGCCATCAAACTCGCCGGTGTAAATGCCGGCGGGCCCTTTGTCAGCCAAGGCCTTTTTCTTAGCAAAGTGCGGTGCCGTGAGTTCGTCCACTTCACCATCCGGATTGATGATTTTCCTCAGAATTAGGTCGGCGCCATCACGATGGAACACCACCGTGCCTTGGTCCCCATCAACGAAGGCGAGCTTGGCTGTCACGGTGTTGCCATCGGCTTTCCAGAAACCACGCAACACTACCCCCGGTTCGTCGTCATTAGGATACACGATCATGGTGCCGTCGGCTTTCAGAATGGCTCGAGCTTTGTCGCCTTCCACCACGCCAACATACACGCCGGCCAAGGCGGGTTTCTTTTTATCGGCCCAAACCGAATTCAGCAGCCCGGTTACCAGAGCCAGTGTGAAAATGATACGCATTAGTTAAATCTCCCAGCCCTTCCGATAGTCCTTGGTGGCCAGTGCGGTGGCTTTTTTGTTAGAGGAACTGAGTTTGTCGGCGTTCCAGTCGAACCCTTGACCCACCTTCATGGCGATGTTGCCCATGAGGATGGCTTCAGTGAAGTTACCGGCGTGGTTGAAGTTGCTCAGGGCAATCTCAGGTTTGCCGGCCTTGATGGCCTCGGCCCATTCGATTTTCATCCCCACGTCGCCGCGGTTGTTGCGGGCGAGCACAGGGTCGACCTTCTTGTATTCAGGCGCCTTGGTGCCACCGGCTACCGGAAGGAGTTGCCAACTGGAACCATAGTCGTTGGGCGAATACAGAATTCCCTTGGTGCCGACAATCAGCGAACCACTGTTGGGCGGGCGGTTGCCGTGGAAAAGCTCCGCGGGCGGCAGTTTCTTTTTGCCGTCCTGTTTGCCTTCGTACCAGAAAAAATCGACAGGGCCGCGGCCCTTGATGGCAGGGAATTTCAGTTTCACAATTGCCCAAGCCGGGAAAGTCTCGGGATTGACGGGCCCCACAGTGATCGGCTCCACCCAGTTTGGCTGGGTGAGTTTGCAGCCCATGTAAGCGAGGTTGGCGGTGTGACAAGCCATGTCGCCCATCGCACCTGTGCCGTAATCCCACCAGCCACGCCATTTGAAGGGATGATATCCGGAATTGTACGGCCGCATTTC
>WTHG01000137.1:2367-4747 GCA_011523245.1 Verrucomicrobiales bacterium
CCCACCAGCCACGCCATTTGAAGGGATGATATCCGGAATTGTACGGCCGCATTTCAGCCGGCCCGATGAAGGAATTCCAATCCACATGATCAGGCACGGGTTGCTCAGGCAAACGCTTGGTGACGCCCGGCGCCTGCGGCCACACGGGGCGGTTGGTCCACACGTGGCATTCCTTGATCTCGCCAATGGCGCCGGCCCACAACGCCTCCACGCCCTCTCGCATGCCGGTGCTCGCGGTGCCTTGGTTGCCCATCTGGGTACAAACCTTATTCTTCTCCGCCACCAACCGCATTTGGCGCGCTTCCCACACAGTATGGGTCAACGGCTTTTGGCAATACACGTGAATGCCTTGGTTCATCGCGCGGATGGCGGCCGGCGCGTGAGTGTGATCCGGGGTGGACACGGTGCAGGCATCGATGTCCTTGCCCATCTTGTCGAGCATCTCGCGGAAGTCGGTAAACTTCTTGGCCTTGGGCCATTTCTTGGCCGCGCCGCCACCGCGATTAAAATCGCAATCACAAAGCGCAATCACCTCACCAACCTCGCCGGCCCCGCTAATGTCGCTACCGCCTTTGCCGCCCACACCGATGCCGGCCATGGTGATGCGTTCATTGGCGCCAAACACGCGCGACGGTAGAAAGTTTACCGCGATGGCCGAGGCCGTGCCGGCCTTCAGGATGTCGCGTCGAGTATATGTTTTGATGAGGGTGTTGCGTGACATAAGAGAGAATTGATGGGGTTAACGGTGACGTGAGTATCCGTTGCGTCCACGGATGCGCAAGTGAAAAAGATTGAAGATGAAATTGTTTTCCGAGCAACCGGGATCATCCTTTCCCTCGCCACGCCGTCTTTGGAACGTTACACCTTGGTCACGATGGAATATCTTTCCGAACACGCACTGCAATACAAGGGCTGTGACTGGGCCGCGATGGTGTTTACCTTTCTTTCGCTATATCTGCTGGGCAATAAAAGCCGCACGGGCTTTGTAATGGGGATTATCGCCAACGTGTTTTGGTTCAGCTACGGCTACCTGACCGGTAGTGTGGCCAATATGTTTTGTTCCTCGGTGGTCATTTATCTGCAAACCCGCGGTTGGGTCAATTGGGGCAAGGATACAGACCTGCTTCCCGCACCTGCCAACTCGCCCAAAAGCGAGCCTGAATAACGCATCGAGATCATTTGAAACTCTCAGATGACGGCATGGGCTTCACTATGTTCTTTTACCTGCTTGCCACCGTCATTGCCATCCTACCAAATTGAGTCTGAGGTCTTTTCCTGCAGCGTCAACCTGCGCTTGCCTTTGCCTTGGCGTGATGCTTGAGTGGCCGCGACCATGAAGTTTAATTCACGTATTGCCCTGTTGCTGTTGGCCGGTTGGCTCGCCATTCCGTCGAGCGCCGACGAGCGCCCGAATATTCTCTTTGTCTTTACCGACGACCACGCGGCACATGCGATCAGTGCGTACGGCTCGAAGATCAACACCACGCCGCACATGGACCGCATCGCGGGCGAGGGGATGTTGTTCGAGAAATGTTATGTCAGTAATTCCATCTGCGGCCCGAGCCGGGCGGTGATCCTCACCGGCAAGCACAGCCATCTCAACGGCTTCTTCCGTAACGGCATTACCTTCAACGGCGCGCAGCAAACCTTTCCCAAACTGCTACGCAAGGCCGGCTACACCACGGCGGTAATCGGCAAATGGCATCTCGGTAGTACACCCACCGGGTTTGATTATTACGATGTCCTCAAAGGGCAAGGTCCCTACTACAACCCGCCGATGATTACCGCAGATGACAACGGCAACCCAGTCACCAAACCGCACACCGGCTACACGACCGATATCATCACAGACAAAACCCTCGCCTGGCTCAAGAACGATCGCGACGAGAAGAAGCCCTTCATGCTGATGTACCAGCATAAGGCACCCCACCGCAACTGGCAGCCCGGCCCGGCCCATCTCACCACCTTTGACGACGTGGAAATCCCCGAACCGGAAACCTTGTGGGACGATTACAAAGGCCGCACCTCAGCCGCCGCCAATCAGGCCATGACCATCGCCCGGCATCTCAGTGAAAATGATCTCAAGCTCAACCGCGGCCCCGGCAACCTCACCCCCGAGCAGCGCAAACTCTGGGAAGCCGCCTACGGACCCAAAAACGAAGCCTTCCGCAAAGCCAACCTACAGGGCGAGGAACTCGTGAAATGGAAGTACCAGCGCTACATCAAGGATTACCTCCGCTGTGTGCAAAGCGTGGATGATAACCTCGGCCGCGTGCTCGATTACCTCGACAAAAGCGGTCTCGCCAAGAACACCAGCGTCATTTACAGCAGCGATCAGGGTTGGTACCTCGGCGATCATGGCTGGTACGATAAACGCTGG
>WTHG01000294.1 GCA_011523245.1 Verrucomicrobiales bacterium
TACGAGGACTGGGCCGCTACTAAAATCAAGACGATTGCCCCGCTCGGTCGCTGGCAGCAGCCCGCGGAGTTTGGCGCCATGGCCGCTTACCTCGCCTCGCCGCACGCCCACAATATCACCGGCCAAACGATCAACATCGATGGCGGGCAGGTGATGCATTCCTAGCCAAAATCCTTGCCAAAGCCACACGTCGCGGGGAGAGTCGCCGCCGATTTACTTTTATTATGAGCGAGAAAAAATGTCGTTGGGGTTTCCTGAGTGCCGCCTGGATTGGAATGAAAAACTGGCAGTCCGTCGCGTTATCCGGCAATGGCGAGATTGTCGCGGTGGCCAGTCGCGATGCCTCCAAAGCGCAGGGGTGGATTGATGAGTGTTCGGCGCACGTGCCGTTTCCAAACAAGCCTGAGGCGGTGGAGGGCTACGATGCCTTGCTCGCCCGCGATGACATTGATGCGGTGTACATTCCGCTCCCCACCGGGGTGCGCGCGGAGTGGGTGATTAAAGCGGCGCAGGCGGGCAAGCATGTAATGTGCGAGAAGCCTTGCGGCATCGATGTGGCCGAGACGGAGGCCCAACTCGCCGCCTGCAATGAGGCGGGCGTGCAGTTCATGGACGGGGTGATGTTCATGCACAGCGGCCGGCTCGATGCGTTGCGCGAGACGTTGACCGACGGCAGCATCGGCGAGATTCGCCGCATTCATTCGGCGTTCAGCTTCAATGGCGGCGATGATTTCGTCTCCGGTAACATCCGCATGCACAGTGACTTGGAGCCGCTCGGTTGCCTCGGCGATCTTGGCTGGTACAACATCCGGTTCAATCTTTGGGCGATGGATTACGCCATGCCGCAGGCTGTGAGTGGCCGCATGATTCGTGGCGCTGCCCGCGGTGATAGCCCGGATCAAGTACCCGTGGAATTCTCAGGCGAATTCTTTTACGAGAACGGTACCACTGCCAGTTACTACTGCTCCTTCATTACCGCCAATCAGCAATGGGCCCACGTGTGCGGTACGGAAGGCACCGTGCGGCTGGATGATTTTGTCGTGCCGTTCTTCGGCTCCGAAGTGAAGTACACTGTAAGCAACACCGAGAGCAATCAGCATGTGTGTGATTTCAACATGGAACAGCGCGACCGCATTGTGTCTGTCAAGGAACACGCTAATGCCCATCCCACCGCGCAGGAAGCCAATCTCTTCCGAAACTTCGGCGACCTTGTCGTCAGCGGTGAGACTGATCCCAAGTGGGGCGAGATCACCCTGCAAACCCAACAGGTTATGATGGCCTGTCTCGAGTCTGCCAAACAAGACGGCGCGCGTGTGGAACTTTAAAGGGTTTTATCCGCTGCCGGCGTTAATTAATCCACCTTCCACCAGCCGTTGATACGGGTGAGGAGATCCTGAACGACTTCGGGGTGGGCTTGTGCCAGATTCTTGGTTTCATGTGGATCGGCATGGAGATCGAAGAGTTCTAAATCCGCACCTGTTTTTTTGCGATGGCCACCGCCCCAGGGCTTAATTTTCGGTGGATTTTTGATCCAGGCAACGAGTTTCCATTTGCCGGTGATGCAGGATTGGGTCCAGAGACTCTTTTCCGGTTCAGTGGCGGAAACCATGTTGTGGGCGAAGTTTGAAAGGAACAATGTGTCGCGCTTGGTCACCGCTTGTTCGTTGAGTAGGTTGATGCCGGGCAAGGAAGCCGGGGGCCTCACACCGGCGGCGGTGAGGATGGTAGGGACGATGTCGATGTTGGACACCAGTTGGCGCTCGTCCTTGCGCGGTTTGATTGTGGCGGGCCAATGCGCGATGACCGGGGTGCGTACGCCGTTTTCATATGGATGCGCTTTGCCGTATTCGTTCCAGCCGTTGTCGGCGAGGTAGAGTACCAGCGTGTTGTCAGCCACCCCCTTTTTCTTAAGTTGGCTCATCAATTCGCCGCAGGTTTCATCGAGCCACTCAATCATCGCTAGATACTTGGCTTTTTTTTGATTTTTGACTGCGGCATATTTCTTGAGCAACCGTTCGGGTGGATTGTGCGGCGTGTGCGGCAGGAACGGAGCGTACCAGACAAAGAACGGCTTTTCTTGTTGCTGCGCCTTGTCGATGAAATCGTAAATCGGCTTCATCGACTTGCGTCCTATAGACAGCGCCTTCCCGCCGTGGCGGCCGGTGGGACCCATGTCGTCGGTGAAGCCAACCTGGTTCGGGTGTCCCATCCAGTATTTACCCGTATGCAAGGTCATATAACCAGCATCGGTGAGCAGTCTAGGTAGTTGTGGCTTTTTGAAAAACGGATCAATCCAATCTGCGCGGTTTTGTCCTTGATGGGGATCATTGCCGGTGATGCCGTGTTGATGCGGGTACAACCCGGTAAGCATCGTGGCTAGTGACGGACTACAGATGGCGGTGGTAACGTATCCACGGGTGAAAGTCAGCCCTTCCGCGGCGAGACGGTCGATGTTGGGAGTTTTGGCATGGGGATGACCGGCAAATCCGTAATCGGTCCACGCATGATCATCGGAGATGATCAGCACGATGTTGGGTTGCTTGGAATCGGCCTCAGCGGTCGCCGCCAAAACGAACGCCGCGCTTAGGATAAACCTCAGGATGGTCATGCGCTCAAACTTCATTGGCTGGTTATTTATCCAGCCCCAGAACAAATGTCTCCGAGTAACGCAGGGCGCCGGTGTAGGCGTCGTGAAATTGAAAGATCACCTGCGGGTGCGGGAAAGCAAACCAACGTTCGCCGTTGCGCTCGACGGGGTTGTTGAAGACGTTGTTCACGTGCACCACGCAGTAGTGCGGAAAGGTGCGGTTGGCGCGTGGGATGTCGTCCATGGCGTAGCTACTCCAGCGGATGTCGCAGGCGCGCGGGCCGTACTTGAACTTGCCGTTGGATGGGCGGCCGCCTTCGTCCTTCATTGGCGCGTGGTTGATTGAGTTGTGTGGGCCACTGGCAAACTCGTACACGTTGTCGGTGATCTTGATGGCGAAGCTGTTGTGCAAATCGCCAGTGAGCACAAACACGCCCTTGTCGAGGCCGTCCCAAAACTCGATGAGCTCCTCGCGTTCCTTAAGGAACACGGTCCAGGCGTCGTCCTTTTTGATCGTCGCCTGCGCGTCGTCGCCGCCGCCGCTGCCGACGTGTGGGACCATGAAGTTGACCGAGGACACGACGAAAACGAAATCCGCCTTGCTGTTTTTGATGCCGTTCTTGAGCCACGCAAGCTGTTGTTTGCCGAGCATGGTGGCCTTGGGATTGTCGGGGTTGTCGACGTTGTGCAGGCTGCGATGGGTGCGGGTATCGAGTAGGAAGAAATCGCAGTTGCCCACGGTGAACTTGCCGTAGCAACGGCGGCCGATCGAATAGGTCGCACTGCCGTCCGCTTTGGCAGGCGGGTTGATGCGCACTCTGGTGGGGCTGATCACCTCCGCGATCTCGTACACGGCGGCGTTGGGATTACCCGGCTGCGCGTCGAGCTTGGCGTCCGGTACGCCGGCGGTAGGCGTGCCCCAGTGCACGTGGAGATTGGCCAGCTCCTTGTAGTTGAGCTTGGTGAAATTGGCATTCGGATCCTCGAGGATATCGCTGCCTTTCTTGAACTGTCCCGTGCCGAACCACGCTTTGGCGTTGTGCTCCACGGGGTTGGACCACGCGAGGTAATCGAACCACGCGCGCGTTCCAATATCGCGGAAGACGGCGCGGCGATTTACGTAACCGACCTCGCCAGCGCCATAGATGTCATTGACCAACTCGTGATCGTCAGCCGTGTAAAAGCTCGGCACGTGTCGGTGCCATTCGCTGAGATTGCGGCCGCGCTCGAGATACACCTTGTAGTTTTCCCAAACACCAACGATTGACGGCGATTTCTGCACGATCTTGGGAGCCTCTTTCATGGAGTTGAGACCGACCTGATGCAACCAACTCTTGGGCGGATAATCGCGGCGTTGCTCGTACAACCAGTCGCCATTCAGAATCGCGAAATGCACCTTGTCACGCACCTGCTTATTAAGCGTGTCAAACACCGGCAACGTGGGCCCGGCGCTGTTACCACCGCCGCCGTGGTTGTTGCCGCAGGCGAATTCGAATTTGAAATTAAACAGCCCTTTCGGGTTGCCCTTGGCGTTCTTAAAATCCGCTGCGCGCGGCAGGGTGCGAAACGAGCCGCTCAACTGATGATCGGCCACGCGGTAGTAGTAGCGCGTGTTGGCCTGCAGTTTGTCCAGCTTGAGAATGCCCGTGTTGTCGCGGGTGATGTCCGTGGTCTCCAGCATCGCTTCGCGATCGAAGGCATTCTTGTCGGTGCCGAATAACACCTTCACCGGCCCAGGTCGTTCGGTGCGGAACCACAGGCTCATGGAATCGGCGGCCGGCCGGCCGAGCATGGGGCCATGCGTCACACGAATGGTGGTGGGCAGGCCGTCACGCAGGCCATTGGCTGGTTGAGCGGGAGTTTCACACGCCAAGCCAAAGCTCAGCATCACAAGCAAAGAAATCTTCGTCTTCATCAGTCGGGAATGAGCGGGAACCCTACGGGCAGACCGTTGCGGAGGCAAGACGCGACCGCGCGACCGGGTCTAGGGCTGGGCGAATTTCAATGTCGGGCCGACGGGGAGTCGGTGGCGGCTGTGATCGGGTGAGAGATCGGAAAAAGCGGGGATGGGCTGGGGCTGAGCGAGGTGGCCGTCGCGGATCAGAAGGCTGCGGACGATGTTAATATGCGGATGGACAAGCGGCGAGAG
>WTHG01000313.1 GCA_011523245.1 Verrucomicrobiales bacterium
GCCTTATTGGCAGGGCTTTGGGCGTGACCGCGGCGAGGGCTTGTTTTACAAACGGGCATGCTAGCTGCGACATTGCTGCAGGGGGGGCCGATGGTGTGGGTGCTGTTGGCCGCCAGTGCGTTAGGAGTGGTGGTGTTTGTGGAGCGCCGTCTCACCTATCATCGGGTGCAGATCAATACCACTGCGTTGCTGGGCGGTTTGAAAAATGTCCTCAGCCAAAATAACCTCGTGGAAGCCATTGGTATCTGTGACGCCACTCCCAGCCCGACGGCGCGCGTGGTGAAGACGGTTTTGGAAAATCACCAACTGGCGCGCGAGGAGGTGAAGGAAATTCTGGAACAACAAGGCAGTGAAGAGGTGGCGCGATTGGAACAACGCCTGGGAATCTTGGCGACAATAGGCCAAGTGGCACCGTTGTTGGGTTTGTTGGGTGCTGTACTGGGATTCATGGAAACGGGCGAAGCGGTGATTACCGATCATCACGCTCATTTTGCCAAGGCGGTGATGCCGCTGGCTCTGGGACTGGCTGTTGGGGTGCCGTGCTTCGTGGGGTATAATCACCTAGTGGCGGTGGTGGGCAGTATTGTGATCGATATGGAAAGGGCGAGTTTACGTGCCTTGCGTATGGTGAGTGAACTGGAACGGCCGACTCGCCGGAGTCGGCGCAAGACGTCTGCGCCAAAGAAATCTGATGCGGAGAGTGGCGGTCCGGAATTATTTGAGGAAGTATGAAGTTTAAGCGGAGACATCAATTTCAGTGCGATGCCCCGTCAGCAGTGGCGCTGGCGGGTGTGATGTTTATGCTGCTGTTTTATTTGCTGTCAAACTCGGCATTATTGCTTACTGAAGGCGCTTCGCTGGTGCGGTTGCCTGAAGGCGGCTCAGGTATGCCCAAGGGGTTTTCTCATTCTACCGTCGTGGCGATGGATCATCAGGCGCGTTTGTATTTTAGAAATCAACAAATCGAGTTGCCGGAATTAGAAAAGCAATTGGGGCAACTGGCAAAACGGTCGGGGGAATCCGGTTTGTTGTTGGTGTTGAAGGCGGATAAGTCCGTCTCATACGAAAGGATCACGCGTTTGGCGGACGCCGCGCAAGCCGTGGGCGTCCGGCAAACCTGGCTGGCAGCGAGGCCGAGGTTGTTTGAATGAATGAGCCCGGTTCCAGCGATTCCCCACAATGGGGGTGGTGGGTGGCGGTGGTATTCGGGGTGCAGGCCGTATTCTTGTGGTGGGTATCTTCCGGCGATCCGGTCGAAAGGGAACGCAATGAAGCGTCATTATTGCAGGTGGATCTTGAGCTGGTGGAAGCCCTAGCCATAGAAGAGCCAATGTCTTTGGGACAACCGCGCACAAACGGGTTTTCCGCCGTCTGGTTGAAGCCCCCCCTCATACAACATGAGTTCGCCCGCTGGGCGCCGCCGGAGATTCCGTTGCCGCCAGAAACCAACGTGGTGGAGGTGATTGTTCAGGAAGCTTTGGATAAAAAACCCGTGCCGGAATTTCGTTCGTTTGAAAAACCCGCGCCGAAGCTCACACACATCAGCGTACCGCCTTTGCGGCAAGAAGAAAGGAGCCAATTGGTTTTACGGGGAGAACTGGTAGAGCGCAGATTGATGGGGCCTGTTGATTTGAAAGCAGCGTGGGAGCACGACACTTTTCTGCGGCCGACCCGCGTGCAGGTAATGGTGGATTCAATGGGGCGCGTCATGAATGGCGTTTTGCTGGCCGAATCCGGGCACGCCCCGGCCGATGCAGTGGCAATGGAATTAGCGTTAAAGAAAATTCGGTTTAACGCAGTGACCAACTCCAAGGTGTATGCCTCCGGGGAACTGGTGTTTCAATGGCATACGGATCCGGCTTCGGTAACCAACGTGACGGAGCGTTTTCCACGATGAGTCCGTCCGAACTGATTTTTTCGTTTTTGCTCATTCTGTTGGCAGGTTGGGCGATGGTGGCGTTATATACGCGCCGGGCGGAATCGGATTTTACCGTTGAATCCAGTGGCGATCAGGTTTTTCGGTGTGAGGAATGCGACTATGTCTACACCGATGATCACGATGTAGAGCGCTCGTTATGCCCGGAATGCGGGCGGATGAATAATTCCGTGCAGTTTTAAGCCTGGGAGGCTTTCACCTCAATGACGTCGTGCGGCTTGCTTTCATGCAGTCCGGCGGGGCTGAGGCGGATGTAACGGGCTTGGTTTCGGAGCGCTTCCAGATTCGGTGCCCCCAAATATCCCATGCCGCTTTGGATGCCGCCGGCGAGTTGCTGGATTGTTTGGTCGACAGAACCAGAAACTTCCTTGAGTGCTTCGACCCCTTCGGCGGTGGCTTTGCGGGTGGTGTCCCCATTGGAGTGTCCGTATCGAGCTGCGCTGCCGGCTTTCATGGCGGCTAGACTGCCCATGCCGCGATATTGTTTATAGCGTTTTCCACTGATCTCAACAATGTCCCCGGGTGATTCCTGACAGCCGGCCAGTAGGCCACCGCAGATGATGCCGTTGGCGAGGGTAAGCGCTTTTACGATGTCGCCGCTCTTGGTGATGCCGCCATCGGCAAGGATGGTGACGCCTTTCGAACGGGCGCTTTGGGCGGCGGTATACAGGGCCGTTAGTTGCGGAATTCCCACGCCA
Organism: Verrucomicrobiales bacterium; assembly: GCA_011523245.1. GTDB lineage: Bacteria > Verrucomicrobiota > Verrucomicrobiia > Limisphaerales > UBA1100 > UBA1100. The sequence continues at coordinate 2,635 of WTHG01000313.1, forward strand.
GCAACCACGCGAGTGGTGCAAATGGAGCCGGGCCCCTGGCCGATCTTGATACAGTTAGCTCCGGCCGCGGCGAGATATTCCACGCCGGCCCCACTGGTGACATTGCCGGCGATGATGGGCAGGGCAGGGAACGCTTTGCGAATGAGCCGGACCGTGTCGCCGACCCCGGCACTGTGGCCGTGGGCGGTGGAAACTGCTGCAACATCAACGCCGCGGTCTACGAGGGCGCCGACATGGTTTACGATACGGTCCTGATCAAGATTGCCACTCTTGGTGCGCGAGGCGGATATGGCCGCGCCGCACAGGAGTTGGAATAGGCCGTCCCGCGCCGGTTTGAATTGCGCGGAGGCCTCCTGCGTGATTCGTTCTACATCGCTCAAGGTAAACAGACCGTGCAGTCGGTCCTCGTCGTCCACTACCAACAGTTTATTTATGCCGGGATGATCGGTGAAAAAGCGGTCGGCCACCTCAATGGGATCCGGGTCCAGATCCTTTTGATTGATGGCATGAACCTTGTCGCGCGGGATGGCGGCCTCGGCGACCCGGCGGTCGGCGTAGCGCGGTTTCACCACGCTGCCGGAGAGCAGGCCGGAAAGGCGGCCGTTGTCGTCCACCACAGGAAAGGTGCTGAAAGTGTAACGGCGGTCCTCAATGATCTCGAGCACATCGCCCACGCTCAGGTCGGGCGTGACGGTGATGGGTTCCTGGATCAATCCGTGCACATGGTTTTTAACGCGGCTCACTTCCTTGAGCTGCTGTTTCTCAGTCATGTTGTAATGAATAAGACCAAGGCCGCCGTTGAGCGCCATGGCAATGGCCATACGGTGTTCGGTGACGGTATCCATGTCGGCGGATACAATGGGTAGATGCAAATTGAGGCCTTCGGCAAGGGAGGTGTCCAGCACGGCATCGCGCGGCAGGATGTCGGAATACAGCGTGGCGAGGGTGACGTCGTCGTAGGTCAGGCCGATGTCGGCGTGCCGCGGGAAGAAGGTGTCCGCGGGCAAATAAAACTGGGAATCTGTATCTGAAGAGTTCTGTTCAGCCGCCATGGCCGAACCTGCCAGAGGGAGAGAGGGTTTGGCAAGAGGGAAGTGTCAGTCGGCAAGAATCCGCCGGGCGATATCGCTGGAGGATTTGCCGGGCACATGGCCGAGCACGGTGATGCGGCCGCCCTGCGCGGTGATCACCGCTCGTTCCTCGGCAGGCAGATCTTCCACCTCATAATCGCCGCCTTTCACGTAGACATCTGGCTGGGCCAGCTCTAGGAATGCGGTCGCGCGGAGTTCATCGAAGATGAACACCGCATCCACAGCCTCAAGGGCGGCGATTACGGCGGCGCGGTCGGCTTCAGTATGAATGGGGCGATCGGGCCCCTTGAGTTCGCTGACGGAACGGTCACTGTTCAAACCCACGATTAGAGCATCGGCTTCATTGCGGGCGGCCTGCAGGTAATTTACGTGGCCCGCATGCAGGATATCAAAACAGCCGTTGGTGGCGGCCAACGGTTTGCCTTGGGCGCGGAGAGTCTCGCGCCAGCCGGGCAAAGAATCTGCGGAGTGGATTTTATCCTGAAAATTCAACGGGCGAATCCTGCCGTAGCGGACAAGGGCTTGTCAATCGGACGGTCGCGGCGTAAATTCAGGGCTGTGAACGCAGAGGTCACGCTGGTTCAGATTCGCGGTATTCTGCCGGCCCACAGTGGAGCCGCGATTTTTCTCGGGAACGAGGAAAAAGTTTTCATCATTCAGGTGGAGGCCGCCATGGCGCAGGTGATCGGCAATTTTCTGAGTGATGCTCCCAAGGAACGTCCCCTCACGCATGATCTTATGTCGAATGTCTTTCAAGGCTTCGGCATCGAGGTGGAGCGCGTGGTGGTGACGGAACTTAAGAATTCCACCTACTTCGCCCGCATGATTCTCAAGATGGAAAACGAACTGGGAACCAAGATCGTAGAGCTCGATGCGCGTCCCAGCGATTGCCTGGCCATTGCCGCGTCCAGTAAAATTCCCGTATACGTCAGCAACACGCTCTTTGCCGAGGTGGAGGACATGAGCGAGGTGCTGGAGCAAATCAATCAAAGCCGGGAAGAGG
>WTHG01000416.1 GCA_011523245.1 Verrucomicrobiales bacterium
GTCCAGAGATTGCCAAAAGCTGAATCATCAGCATGTGCCCACAACTGTGAAACTCCACTAACTTGACCAAACTGTTTGCCATTCAGATAACCAGTGAGGGTGCCCTCTGTTCCGCCTTCTGTGTCACCATTCATGACAAACGCTAAATGATAAGTCGCGTTTTCCTTGATCGTTGTGCTAACAGCCGTGATGCCTTCATCACCAACTTGATTCAGGGCTCCTCCAAAAAAGGTCTGAGCGCGGTTCCATGCCATCATGTATAATGTGGATTCGCCTTCTGCATTATCACCCGAGCGTTGAATATATATATTTACACCACGAGTGACGCCGCCTTGCTCCCATAATACCTGTGGTCCGTCTGTTCCAAGCGATTCTGCCTTAATCCAAAACTCCCAGGATTTTTGGGCTTTAGGCCAAGTGCCTCCAGTATTTAGTTCTGGACTATCTGGAACTCGAATAGCTTGATCCTTTGATCCATCCAGTCTGACTGCCGTACCTATGCCGTTTGGAAAAAGTGCCGGGGCACCAAGCTCTGCCCCATTAAACAATGTTGCATTACTTTGGCCAATTGAACTAGAGACTGTTTCTCCATTACTTTCATCGAACGGGAAGTAATAGAATGGCTTGTCAGCAAGTATATCAATTCTTCCTTTTGGAATATTGAATGAATAACTCCTTTCACGTTCTGTTCCACTGCTTTCTTTGTAAGATAGCTCTATGTCATGAGTGCCCGGCGGAAGGTATTCCCCATGGTCATAAACAACAGAGAGACCACTGTCTGTACTAGAAACTGAAGCATCCAGGTCTTCGCCATTAAGCTTTAATACTATAGACGATTTATCAACCGAATCATCTCCGTTTGTGATATCGAACTCGATCGTTTTTGATACGTCACCTGACGGATGTGCTCTACTAATGTATGGGGCAGATTTTCCAACATGATATGCTTTAATCGCGTTCGGGTCGTCGGAGTTCACGAGGATTTTCTTACCATTTGTGATGGAGAAAAACTCGATATTGGCTCCGCCGCCGGCTTCCCACCAGATGAGGCGCACTGGGTAAAGGCCATCCTCTGGAACGACAATGTTAAAAAGAGAGTCTGCTGCACCTCGGTTGCCGTTGAACTGGCCACCGACAATGCCCAATACATCCTTGGGATTCGGTCCGAAGGAGAGGCTGAAACCGTCGTCACTGTTGACACCGAACTGGTGGAATCCACGCTTGAGTTCCAGATGTGTGAGAATCTCCGTCACGATTCCATCAGAACTGTCTCCCCAACCCGGAATTTGAGGGATCAGAGACTCATTACCAAAGCCGCCAGCTTGGCCGCCTTCGTCCTGATTCCAGTTGATAACACCCTCGACTTCGACCGGGGCTATGCTCCAACCCTCCCATGCATCGGGATCCGCCTCGTTCAAATATGGCCTTGGATTGTCATCATCATCTAGATCATTAGGATTGAGAAGTTTACCTGCCAGTTGTCTCTCTGCTCCGGCAACATTGCCGCCGTGAATGTGCGCTGGCCCTTCAGTTTGTATGGAGCTGATCTGGGTAACATTGGCAATAAACCCACGTTTACTCATGTCCACTGAGCTCGAAGCAAAACTGCCCGGGACACCCTTATAGTTGACAGTGATTGAAAAGGCCAAGTCCTGCGAATAGCTGTTACCGGCTGTATCGGAGAAGCTCAACGAGACGTTATGCTGGCTGAGAGGTGCGGGAATATTGGGGAACGCGTAGTTAATCGTAGTCGTCCCGTTTTCGGATGAGGTTGTCAACTCGGCATCGTCACCGTTGACGGTTGCCTTGATGGTTGCCGCGTCGGCCTTCAGTCCGAAGTCTTCCAGAATTGCGGTGAAACCATCAATGCCCATACCTTTGAAAGAGGCTAGTTTGGGTGCGCTGGTGTCTCCTTCGCCCGCAGAGTAGTTTTCACGATATTGTAGAGAAACAAGGCCGTCTTCCTGCGCGGTCACGACACCTCCATTACCTTCGCGCTGAACGCTGACTGTCACAACATCATCAACTGCAAGATCGTTTAGCATAGCGACCAATGAACCGGACGATTCGCTGTGGCCATCCGCTTGCCGGATATAGTGTGCGGTTGACTCGGCTCCGGCCACGGCTTGACCATTTACTTCCACCGATAACCTTGGATTAGCGCGTGCACTGCCACCCTGAAAAACAGCGTTTAAGGTTAAAAGGTAATTTCCGGCCTTCTTGATGACAATTTGTTCTTCGGCGTCTCCTTCATTGGCATAATGAGCCTCATCGAAGTAGGGCTCAGATACACCCATCCCTCCATCCAGAGCCAGTGAGGTTTTGGCATTGGGATTGAGGTTTTCTGCGGTTTCTTCGGCGGATGTAGTCGAAAATGCATCGCTAAACACGCCGTCATCTCCCAGTTTTTCGATAAAAATTGATGCTGTTTTACCATTTTGGACCTTGATAGTTCCTGCTTTTGCGAGTTGAGAGGTTTCAACTTTCAGCACCTGACCTGCGGTGGCGTTAATGACGCCTGAAAAGTGGATTGAAGAGAACCTATGGCCATTTGAGTTGCGGATATAACCCTGTTGGCCACGGGCTCCATCCACGATCTCATCATCAAGAGAAACCGCCAGCCCAACGGAACCACGAGCTACCGAGCCCTCAAGAGGAATGTTCACATAGACAAGGTAATTGCCTGCATCCTTAAGGGTAATGCCAGCGGCCGGTGTGGCTTTGACAAAGCCAAATGCCTTGTTGATTCGCTGTCCCGTCCAAATAAGGTTTCGATCATCTTCTTCATCGGAGACATTCAGGTTGTCGCCGGATTCAATCTTTGTTGCTTTCGCATTGAATACGTTTCGGTTTCCTTCAACTTTTTCAACAAAAAGAGATGCAGTTCGGAGGAAACGGTTATTCGCGTTGCCTGCAATGTCTTGTGCATCCAATGTTAAAACATCACCTTCTTTTAACCATATCAATACGTTAAAGTGAGAGGATCCCTCGGTGTGCCCCCCCGAGTTACGTGCATAGCTGGACTGCCCTAGTGCATATTGGTGCCCGGCGTTTCCGTTAACCTTAAGTAAGGCGCGTTGGGTAGCGCGTTGTCCGACTGCAGACTCTATCGGAAGAGTAGCCGAAACGAAGTAGTGCCCGCTTTTAAGGACAGTCAGCTTCTCTGAATAGAGGTTGTGGCTGAATATCGTTGGATCAACTGATGAGTAGGTGTTCCAAGATATTAGGCCACCTCCCTTGAGGTTGTTGGTGCCTTTTACGGTTTGATTGCCCTTCAAAAGGGCACCTTTGTCGACCGCCGCTTGGGCGGGGAGCGAGAGCCCGACTAAGAAGGTCAAGGCTGATAGCGCTCTCATTATGTTTTTTTTCATGGGGAAAATGATTCTTTTCGTTTTTTTTACGACTCTCTCAGTCGTTTGGCTTTTGAGAGTCAAATATTTGAATATTTGTGAAGGGCGGAACGTCTCAAAGGTAACTTTTATCTGCAAGCAAAATATTTGGTGAAATCAATTCTTGCATTGCATTATGCACTGCAACCTTCACTAGGCGAAAGCTATTCTGTAATCTTCGGGCATGGCAGAGTTGTCAGGCAAATCGATCATTGGATTTCAACAGGGCGTAGGTGAGGCCACGATTTTTGGCATCAACCCGGCCACGGGCGAATCGTTGCAACCGGGCTACGCCGCCGCTTCCGAGGATGAAATGGAGCGCGCAGCGAAATTGGCAACCGGGGCGTTCGCGACATTTGGCAAGTCCAGCGGAGCGGATCGCGCCGCGTTCTTGCGGAAGATCGCCGACAATATCGATGGCATTGTCGATGACCTCGCCGCCTTGGCCCCGCAGGAGACCGGCCTGCCAGAGGGGCGTATCCGTATGGAGACCGGCCGCACCTGCGGTCAGTTGCGGTTATTCGCTTCTGTGGTGGAGGACGGTTCGTGGGTGGATGCCCGGATTGACCACGCAGATCCGGAGCGTGCCCCTGTGCCCAAGCCGGATACCCGCTCAATGGAGCGGCCACTTGGCCCGGTGGCCGTATTTTGCGCGAGCAACTTTCCCATCGCTTTTTCCGTGGCTGGTGGTGATACCGCCGCCGCTCTTGCCGCCGGTTGCCCGGTGATCGTCAAGGCACATCACTCTCACCCCGGCACAGCCGAGCTTGTTGGCCAAGCGGTCAGCGCCGCCGTGAAGGAGTGCGGTCTGCCGGAGGGAACCTTTTCGCTGCTATACGGGCCGGGCCGGGAAATTGGCCAAGCGCTGTTGCAGCATCCGTCAATCAAGGCGGCCGGATTCACAGGGTCACGCGCGGGAGGCCAAGCGCTGATGAAGCTCGCAGCCGATAGGCCGGAGCCGATTCCATTTTATGCCGAGATGAGCAGCATCAACCCGGTTTTCATTTTGCCTGAGGCCTTAGCCAAGCGCGGAGAGGCCTTGGCCACCGGCCTGCACGGTTCGCTGACGCTGGGGGTTGGCCAGTTTTGCACCAACCCCGGCCTGATCATCGCTGCCAACGATGCGAGTCTCGAGCTGTTCGTGTCCAAGCTGGCCGAACTGGTGGGCGGTAGCCCGGGGGCGACCATGCTCAATCCCGGCATCAGCGAGGCCTACGATTCTGGCGCGAACACGCTTGGCGGGAATAATGCCGTGGACTTAGTTGCCCAGGGAGAATCTGGCGAGGGCCAATGTCAGGCGCGCGCGGCAC
>WTHG01000044.1 GCA_011523245.1 Verrucomicrobiales bacterium
TCCTGGCAGTGCCGCCACAAAAACAATCACCCCAATCAATAAGGCCAACAGCAGTAGTTGCGCGTACCCTCGCTTAAACCCAGAAAACAAATCACCAATAGCAACCGGCTCACCACGGGAGAATTTGATGAAATAAAATGAATAACCTGCCGTCACGGGCACCAAGACAAAAAAGTTTACCAATGGTATGACCGCCGTAATGAACAAAACCAAAGAAGAGATTATAAAAAATAAAATGACCGGCCCCAAATTCGCCTTAAATTTTTGCCATCCTTCACTCAGACAACCACCAATGGTCCACGGACCACCACTCACCGATCCGCCACCACCGGCTCCCGCAGGTAAAGGCAGTTCCAAGACCTCATTCAGAGGTTTCCAATCTTCACCCATGCCATCATGCCAACCCCAGTCTGTCGGCAGTAGGGTTCCCTCCATAAAGTATTCCCGAGCCTTATCCCTTGGATAAGGTCCAATCGGTTCGCCTTTGCGGGTAACATGAATTTTGTCGGGATCATCCGCCTCTTCACCTTCCTTAGGCTCTTCTTTCTTTTCCTCAGCTGGCTGACCTCCAGCAACCTGTCTTTTGGGAGGTCCTGCGGGATTGGATGGTGGCGGGGGAGTTGGGGAAGCCTGTGCCGCCTCAGCTCCCAGTAATTCCTGCAAAGTCTTCCAGCCTTCTGCTCCTGGATGCCAAGCTAAATCAGTCGGGAGCAACTGCCCAGCCGCCAACATTTCTCGTGCAGTCGCCTCAGGATAAGGACCGTATTGCTGGCCAGCTCGGTTAATATGAATCTGGAGATCGCTCATTTCAGTGATCTTCGGATGACCCTAGAACTAAAACGGGGTGTTAGCGATTTAAAAAAAGATCCCGACCGGCAACCAGCGACGCCATTTTAGCATCGGCGACCGTGCGGGGGAGCATCCAAAATCCGCAGTCCGGGTGAACCCATTTTATTCGCTCGATACCAAGCAGTTTTACAGCGTGCTCGATGCGGCTGGCCACCAGGTCAGGGGTTTCGACGACGTTGTCCTTAATATCGATTACCCCAAGGCCAAGAGCGATGTCTTCACGAAGTTCTTTAAAGGCTTCCAGTTCGTCATACCCGCGCCGAGCAAACTCGAGCACGAGATGATCCACATTGAGAGCGTTCAAGAAGTTCATGATATTTTTCCAAAAACCCTTCTGGATGGATTGCCCCCCATAATTACCGAAACAGAGATGGAGACCTTTCTCTCCTTGAATACCCTTGAGCACCTCGTTGATGGGCTCGTGTGCCCAACCTTCATCCTCAGGATGACCTGTGAGGTGAGCTTCATCGATTTGTACGACCGGCGCATCAATCGTTTCAACCTGTCGACGCAGCACTTGGGCGAGATCCATAGTTAGTGCGTGAAGGTCATTGTATTTTCGATCGAGCAACGTCTTGGCCAGCATGTAAGGAGAGGTGACGGTAAATTTCATGGGTGCGGCACCAAGATTTTTAACGCTATCCCAATCAGCGGGTAAATTGAGTAAACCTTCCCCGATGGTATCACGCACTACACCTGCGGGCTGGGTGCGAAAGGTGGTGCGTTCCTGTGCACGGAATGCGGCGAGTTCCTCACGGCTTAGCGTGGTATCAATCCCGGTCATTGGGGCAATGAAATAATCGATCATCCCGTTGGTTTCAGGATGGCTTACATTAAAACGGCTCAACTCGCCGTCAGCGACAACATCAATACCGGCCAATTCCTGGGTCTTGAGAACGGTGAGAATCGCGTCGCGCAAGTTGGGGCCCGAAGGCTGGGTAGCCAACCAACTCGGGACCGGATAACTTCCAACGACCGTGGTGCGGATAGCGGGAGATGACATGGCCCGCACTCTGTAGGGGTATTCCCCTTTTTTCAATGCCGGAAATGCCGATGGCCAGTGAAGACCATAGCGATATCACGCTCATTCGCGGCAGCAATGACTTCCTCGTCGCGAACAGAACCGCCGGGCTGGATCGCGGCAGTGGCACCAGCTTCGCCTGCAGCAATTAGGCCGTCGGCAAAAGGGAAGAACGCGTCACTGCAGACTACGCTACCTTTAAGGCTTAAGCCTGCCTCTCCGGCTTTCCATACGGCGATGCGGCTGGAGTCAACTCGGCTCATTTGGCCCGCGCCAATACCCAGCGTGGCACCGGGACCGCAGTAGACGATGGCGTTACTCTTCACATGCTTCACCACGCGCCACCCGAAGAGCATGGCGTTGAGTTCGTCCTCGGTCGGTTGCCGCTCGGTCACCACCTTTAGGTCATCGGCAGTGGTTACCTTGATGTCGCGTTCCTGAACCAGTAAAGATTCCGCATCTGTGTTGCGCACGTCCCACGCCACGGCGGTGAACGGATTCTTCAACATCCGCAGTAAGCGCAGGTTTTTCTTCTTCTGCAAAATGGCCTTTGCTTCGTCGGTAAACTCCGGCGCGATGATGACCTCACTAAAAATCTCCGAGATTGCCTCGGCACAATCACCATCGAGCGGTTGGTTGACGGCGATGATGCCGCCAAAGGGCGCTTGATTATCCGTTGCAAACGCTTTGTTCCACGCCTCGCGGAGACTTGCGCCCTGGCCCATACCGCAAGGGTTGGTGTGCTTGAGAATCGCCAGCGTGGGTACGTCCTCGAGAAATTCGCAGATCAAGTTAGCCGCAGCTGTGGCGTCGAGGATATTGTTGTACGACAGCGCCTTGCCGTGCAGTTGCTCAAAATACTCGTCAAACTTGCCGTACAACCCGGCACGTTGATGTGGGTTCTCACCGTAGCGCAGCGTCTGCGCCAGAGACGATTGTACGAGCAGTTCCTGCGGCATCTCGTCGGCGTCCTCCGCCTCTTCCGCGCCAAAGGCCTGCATGAGGTGTTCGGCAATGGCGCCGTCGTAATCGGCCGTGCGCGCGTATACCTTGGCGGCCAACGCACGGCGCAAGTCGAGCGTTGTGTTGCCTTCGGCCTCGATCTGCTCGGCCGCGGCCGCGTAATCGGCCGGATCAGTAATCACCGTCACGCTCTCGTGATTCTTTGCCGCACTGCGCAGCATGGACGGCCCGCCAATATCAATATTCTCAATGGCGTCCTCCAGAGTGACATCCGGTTTAGCCACGGTTTCCTCAAACGGATAAAGATTCACCACCACCAGATCGATCGGCTGAATGCCGTGCTCGGCACAGGCGGCCTCGTGGTCGGCGTTGCCGCGCAGGTGCAGCAGGCCGCCGTGCACCTTGGGGTGCAGCGTTTTCACGCGACCATCCATCATCTCAGGAAAGCCGGTGTAATCGCTGACATCCATCACCTCCAGACCCGCTTCGCGCATCACACGCGCGGTACCGCCGGTGCTGAGGATTTCCACGCCGGCCGATGCCAGTGTTTGTGCAAAAGGTACAAGGCCGTCCTTGTCTGAAACCGAAATAAGGGCACGTTGAATTTTCGCCATGAGACGCGGCAGGTTTGGCGACATGCTCCGTACAGGTCAACCGGAAATCACTGGCAGGTTATTCCAAGTATCTCACTGATCATCTGCTGCTCAGTGTAAGTCATAATCACGTGCGCCTAACCAAGCCCCACCTACACTCGCGCCATGCGTATCACATTTCTGCTGCTCATTCTCGCCCTGCAATTGAACGCGGAAAACTGGCCGGGCTGGCGCGGGCCGCGTGGGGACGGTTCCAGCACAGAAAAGGCCGCCCCGGTGAAGTGGAGTGCCACGGAAAACATCGCGTGGAAAACCGCCATCCCGGGTGAGGGCCATTCATCGCCGGTCATTTACGGCGACCAGATTTTTCTCATCACCTGCCTCAATGAAACCGAGGAGCGCGTGCTGCTTTGCCTCGATCGCCGAACTGGCAAACAGCTCTGGCAAAGCACCATCCTTAAGACGCCGTTGGAAACCCTGCACCGACTCAATAGCCGCGCCTCCTGCACGCCGGTCACCGACGGTAAACTCGTTTATGTGGCGGTAATGAAAGTGGACACCAAAAAAATCCCTGCGCCCAACGTCGGCGCACAACGCCTAATCACACCCGGTTCCATCGAAGTAACGGCATTCGACCTGCAGGGCAAACGCAAGTGGTCCAGCAATATCGGTCCATTCATCAGTGCGCATGGCTTCAGCTCCAACCCGGTGCTGTACCGTGACCTCGTGATCTTGAATGGCGACCATGATGGTGACGCCTACATCGCCGCGCTGGATCGCGCTACCGGCAAGCTGCGCTGGAAGACACCGCGCGAAAACAAGACACGCAGCTACGGCACGCCCATCATTCGCACCATCGACGGCCGCGAACAGATGATCCTATGCGGCAGCAAATCCGTCGCCAGCTACGACCCGGCCAACGGCAAACGCCACTGGATCATCGACGGCCCCACCGAACAATTCGTGGCCTCCATGGTTTACAACGGCCAATACTTGTTTGCCACCGGCGGCTTCCCCGAACGGCACATCCTCGCCATCCGCCCCAACGGTCGCGGCAATGTTACCGAAACCCACATCGCCTGGCGCGAACGCCGCGGCGCCTCGTACGTGCCTTCACCAGTGGTGCTCGGGGATTATTTTCTGATCGTGTCCGATGCCGGCATTGCCAGTTGCTTTGACGCCGCCAAAGGTACGCGCCACTGGATGGAACGTCTCGGAGGCGGCCACAGCGCCAGCGCCATCACCGCCAATGGCCTCGCCTACTT
>WTHG01000340.1 GCA_011523245.1 Verrucomicrobiales bacterium
TGCAATGATTCTCGAGAAAAGCCTCAACGGGTTTCGGGAAATCTTTTTGAGCCATCATTACTTGGCCGGTGAAAATTACCAGCAGCCAACAAGCCCATCCTAACTTGTCACTCGAAATGTGGGTAAGCCGTCGCATGGCGAACAGATTCCGTTTTTAGAACAAGATCACCTGCCGCGCAACTTCACCTTTATGTAGCCGATCGAAGCCGGCGTTGATGTCCTCAAGCTGTATTGTGTCGGTCAGCAGTTGATCTACTGGAAGCTGGCCTGCGTGGTACATATCGATGAAGCGCGGGATATCGCGAGTCGGCACGCAGCTGCCTTGGTAGGAGCCCTTCACCGTTTTCTCCATGGCGCTGAGGGTCACGGCCGGGATGCTGAACTGATGATCGGGATGCGGTAGGCCGATGGCAACAGTCGTACCGCCGCGCATGGTGGATTCGTATGCCTGTGCCAGCACAGTGCCATTACCCACGCTTTCAATGGCAATCTCTACACCGCCATGTGTGAGATCTTGTATGACTTCCACCGGGTTCGTGTCCTTGGCGTTTACGGTATGAGTGGCGCCGAGGTTGCGGGCCATCTCGAGTTTTGAATCCAGCAAATCCACAGCAATGATTTGGCCGGCGTTGCAGGCCTTGGCTCCAATCAAGGCTGCTAATCCCACGCCACCCAGGCCGAATACAGCCACGCTTTGGCCGGGACGAATATTGGCCGTGTTCATCGCGGCGCCTGTGCCGGTGGTCACGGCGCAACCGAACAACGTGGCCAGTTCGAAGGGCAGGGTGGAATCAATTTTTACCAGGGAGCCGGGTAGGGCAATGGTGTATTGTGAATAGCCACTGACACCGCAGTGGTGGAAATACGATTGCCCGTTGCGGCTGAATCGCTGGGCGCCATTCATCAGAACACCGGCGTTATTGGCCTCGGCACCGTTTTGGCACAGGGACGGTTTGCCAACGGTACAGTACCGGCAATGGCCGCAGCTGGGGATAAAGGTGAAAATCACGTGATCCTCCGCCTTCAGGCCGCGCACGCCCGGACCCACCTCTCGGACAATGCCACTGGCTTCGTGTCCCAGCACCATCGGCATTTGGCGTGGGCGCGAACCGTTGATGACCGAAAGATCCGAATGGCACAGGCCGGCACCTCTCACTTCCACCAACACCTCGCCCTCACCGGGGCCTTCGAGGTCGAGCTCCTCGATCACCATCGGCTGGGAGTCGGCATACGGAAATGGACGTTCCATCTCGTGCAACACGGCAGCGTTGGTTTTCATGCGCGGGAGCATTGGCGAATCGCTGCCGGATTGCAATCATGCAGGAAATAGGCGAATGTCCTCAGACATGCTGAAACGCTCTTCACTTTCAGGTTTTACGCTTGTCGAGCTTTTGGTGGTGGTGGCGATTATTGGATTGCTCGCAGGCATGCTGCTGCCCTCCTTAGCCAAAGCCAAGGTGAAGGCAAATCGCATGAAATGCGGCAACAATCTCAAACAGGTCCACATGGCGTTTACGCTTTTCGCTGATGATTACGATGGTCGTCTGCCGTGGTTATTGACGCATCGCCAAGGTGAAAGGTTATGGCAGAGCTTGTACGGCTCGGGCCATACGGGGGCGCATCATTTGTGGGATGTGCAGTTTCTATTTTTGCCGGCTCCTATCCGTGAGGAGCTGGGTACGGCCAGACTGTTGGCTTCACCGGTGGACCCCGAAACGCATCCGTGGATTGACAAGGAAATCCAACACGGAAAATGGGACGGCTTCGGGCATGCTTTTGATGGGGTGCACGTCCATATGGATTATCGGTCGCTCAGTTATGCTCTGCATTTAGGAAGTGACATGCAACGTCCTTCAACGCTTTTAGCGGTCACTCGAAATGTTGCCGGCGAAAGCTGTTATGAATTTGATTATCCGGCCGGAACCGCGACTCCTTCTTATCAGAAGTATCTCGGTATGGCGTTGCGCACCGCCAACACCGGAAAGATGAGCCATTTTTTTGTGGGAAATGATGAAACCGATCCAGTGCGTTTGCAGAACTACGGCACGGCCGGACTTGGAGCCAGTCAGGGGCAGTTTGTGCGTGCCGACGGCAGTGTAAAGCTCGGCAATAATGCGGACTTAGCCTCGGTGGTGCACGCGCATGGGGCGGCGACGGGCGGGATGTTTAAGGGCGTTAACGAAAATCTGACTCGCCCCACGCAGGAGTTTATTCCGCCAAATATTCTTTGGATCCAGTAACTACTTCACCAGCTCCGTACGCTTGAGCCAAGCTTCCACGAGCTGGGGCCATTTGGAAACGGGATCGGCGGAAGGACGCAGTCCGTAGCCGTGGCCGCCATTAGGAAATACATGCAGTTCGGAGTGCACGCCCACCCGCCGCATAGCCAGCCACATTTGCACGCTGCTATCTGCGGTCACGCGGTCATCGCCAGCATGGATGAATATAGCGGGCGGCGTGTCCTTATCCACTGGCACCTCAGGTACGAGTTTGGTTTTCGTTTCATTATCCACGAGATAGGCCGGGTATACCAGAATGCCGAAATCTGGCCGGCAACTGATTTGATCAGCGGCATCCACGGTGGGGTAAGTGCGCTTGCGATAATTGGTCATGGCTGTAGCCGTTAAGTGGCCGCCTGCGGAAAAGCCGAGAATCCCTATGCGTTCGGGATTGATGCCCCACGCCTTGGCATGATGGCGTGTTAAGGCCAAGGCGCGTTGGGCGTCCTGCAACGGCGCAACGTGTTTATCGCGATCCATGCGGCGGGGTACGCGGTATTTCAATACAATCGCCGTTACGCCAAAGCTGTTTAACCATTCGGCCACCTCCGTGCCTTCCAGATCCCACGCTAGGATGGTGTAGCCGCCGCCCGGGCAAATCACGACAGCCGTGCCGTTGGGTTGCTTGGGCTTGAACACGGACAGCGTGGGCGTGCTGACGTTGCCGATGCGAATCACCTGCTTTTGGCCGGGGCGCGCCGGGCGTTCGCCTTCCGGTGGAAGTTCATAGGTTTCCCCGGGAGCTTTGCCGGGCCAGAGCTTCATGGTTTTCCATGCCTCCATCGCGTGTGCAGGCATGAGGGGCCAGGACAAAATGATCAGGAAAAATAGCAAGCGCATGAAGTGAGTGTGGCCGAAATGGGCAATGGTACAAGGTCAAATGAATTGAGGATTGAGGCCAAGGAGCAATCTGCGCACACTACACGCATGACACGTTTTGGTATCATTGGTCTTTCACACGATCACGTGTGGGATGTGCTTCCGGAGCTGAAGGAAAACGAACAAGCCGAGCTGGTCGCCGCCTGCAGCCTGCAGCGTCCACTTCTGGATCGTGCGGCCAAGGAGTATGGCGTCCAGATTTATACCGACTCGCAGGAGATGGCCGCCTCCGAACAGCTCGATGCTGTGCTTATTTATGGGAACAATCGGTCCGGTGCCGAGGAAGGCAAAAAGGCCCTCGAACGCGGCTGGCATGTATTGATCGAAAAGCCGTTGGCCGCTGATCTGGCCGGCGCAGACGAATTATTGCAGGCCGCCGATACCACCGGCAAACGGTTGATGGTGAACTGGCCTATCGCTTGGTGGCCGCAGGTGCAGCACGCTCTGGCGCTCGCGCAAAGCGGCGAGATCGGGGAGGTGTGGCAGGTGCGCTACCGTGCCGCGCATCAGGGCCCTAAGGAGATGGGCGCCAGCGAACATTTCTGTGATTGGCTATATGATCCAAATCGCAATGGCGGCGGCGCGCTGCTGGATTACTGCTGCTACGGCGCCGTACTGTCACGCGTGCTGCTCGGGCGCCCGCGCAGTGTCACTGCTGTGGCAGGACAATTGCTAAAAACCGATCTAGATGCGGAGGATAACGCCGTGTTGCTCATGCAATATCCCAAGGCGATTTGCATCGCCGAGGCGAGTTGGACACAGATTGATAAGATGACCCACTATCGCACCATCATTTATGGCAGCGAAGGAACGCTGCTGGCTGAGCCGGAAAATGGTCGCCTGTTGAAAGCCACAAAGGAGCAACCCGAAGGCTTCGAGATTGAAGTGCCGGAGCTGGCTGCGCATCAACGCCAACCCATCGCCCATTTTTTGCATGGCATCGAAACCGACGAAGCCTTTCACCCCCTTTGCCGTGCCGGGCATTGCCGAGATGCGCAGGAGATCCTGTCGCTCGGCGCACAAGCCGCCGAAAGTGGCCAGCAAATTGAACTGCCGCAACTCAAGGAGATGGACTAGTGCAGGCAGCTTATATTACCGAGACCGGCGGACCGGAGCTGATTCAGGTGGGTGAACTGCCCGACCCCAAGCCCGGTGCCGGGGAGGTATTGGTACGCGTCCAGACCGCTTCGGTGAATCCGATTGATACCTATATTCGCGGCGGCTTAGTGGCGATGGAGCTGCCGATGCCGTTTGTGATTGGCAGCGATTTGGCAGGGGAAGTGATTGAGGTTGGGGAAGGCGTCTCCGGTTGGACTGCAGGCGATCGTGTCTGCGCCAGCAACCAAGGGTTGCTTGGCCGGCAGGGCACTTCCGCAGAACGGGTGTGTGTGGCGGCGGATTATTTACATGCCATTCCTGAGAACGTGAGCGCGGAGAACGCGGCCGCCGTAGCCCTGGTTGGCATCACCGCGCACATCGGCATGGTGCTCCGAGCGAAAGTGCAAGCGGGCGAAACAGTGTTGGTG
>WTHG01000062.1 GCA_011523245.1 Verrucomicrobiales bacterium
GTGCGGAGCAGGGCAGTGCCACCGCCGGGAACAATGCCTTCTTCCACCGCAGCGCGGGTGGCGTGGAGGGCGTCTTCGACGCGGGCTTTCTTTTCCTTCATCTCGGACTCGGTGGCGGCGCCTACATTGATGACGGCCACACCGCCGGCGAGCTTGGCGAGGCGCTCTTGGAGCTTCTCGCGGTCGTAATCGCTGGTGGTTTCCTCGATCTGACGACGAATCTGGTCGATCCGGCCCTTGATGGTCTTGGCCTTGCCGCCGCCGTCGATGATGATGGTGTTTTCCTTCTCCACGACGATGTTGGCCGCGGTGCCGAGATCGGACAGCTCAATGCCGTCCAGCTTCAAGCCGAGGTCTTCGGTGATGAATTTGCCGCCGGTGAGGATGGCGATGTCTTCCATCATGGCCTTGCGGCGGTCGCCGAAGCCCGGTGCTTTCACAGCACAGATTTTCAGGCTGCCTCGGATACGGTTCACCACGAGTGTGGCAAGCGCTTCGCCCTCGATGTCTTCGGCCACGAGCAGCAGCGGCTTGTTGCCGGCGGCCACGACCTTCTCGAGGATGGGCTGGATGTCCTTGAGGGAGCTGATCTTCTTCTCGTAGAGGAGCACGTAGGCGTCCTCGAGTTTGCACTCCTGAGTGTCGGCGTCGGTCATGAAGTACGGGGAGAGGTATCCCTTATCGAACTGCATACCTTCGACGACCTCGAGGGTGGTCTCGATGGAGCGGGCTTCTTCCACGGTGATGGTGCCGTCTTTGCCGACCTGGTCCATGGCGTCGGCGATGATTTCACCGATGCTGGATTCCCAGTTGGCGGACACGGTGGCCACCTGTTGGATTTCGTCCTTGCTGGTCACCTTTTGGGAGATCTTGGCGAGCTGCGCTACGGCGGCGTCCACAGCCTTTTGCACACCACGTTGGATGTGAATGGGGCTGGCACCGGCGGTCACGCTGCGGAGACCTTCGCGGTAGATGGCCTCAGCGAGCACGGTCGCGGTGGTGGTGCCGTCACCGGCCACGTCGCTGGTCTTGCTGGCGGTTTCGCGAACCATTTGGGCGCCCATGTTTTCATACGGGCACTCCAGCTCGATCTCTTTGGCCACGGTCACACCGTCCTTGGTGGCGGTGGGGGAACCGAATTTCTTGTCGATGAGGACGTTACGACCTTTGGGGCCGAGCGTCACCTTCACGGCCTTGGCCAGTTTTTCCACACCCCGAAGGATGTTCTGGCGGGCCTTTTCGTCAAATACGAGTTGTTTGGCTGACATGATATTTCTCTAGTTTAATTTTGGGGTTAGCCGACCACCGCGAGGATGTCGTCCTGGTTCAGGATCTTGTACTCGACGCCGTCGATTTTGATTTCGGTGCCGCCGTACTTGTTGGTCAACACGATGTCGCCGACGCTGACTTCAAACGGGACTTTGTCGCCGTTGTCGTCAGTTCTGCCGGTGCCCAGTGCGATGACTTTGCTTTCCTGCGGTTTTTCTTTCGCGGAATCGGGAATGATGATTCCGCCCTTTTTCACTTCAGCTTCCTCGGCGGGTTCCACGAGCACGCGGTCACCAAGGGGCTTGATTTTGAGTTTAGCCATTGTGTTTTGTTGTTAGTTGAGGTTAGTGTGAATGAGAAACCCCGGCACCCGCCGGGGTTAGAGATTTATTTTTTGTCTTCGTCCACGACTTCGGCGTCGACCACGGGGCCTTCGTCCTGTTTGTCGTCGGCTCCGCTTTCACCTTCGGGCGCGGCTTCGGCCTGAGCTTCGGCGCCTTCCTCGGATGAAGCGGCTTGATAGGCCTCGGCGGCGGCCCCTTGCATGGCTTCGTTGAGGGCATCCTTGGCGGTGTTGATGGCTTCGAGATCATCGCCCTGGAGTTTTTCTTTCAATTCCTCGGCGGATTTCTCAACCTTGCCTTTGGTGTCGTCGGAGAGTTTCTCGCCGTTTTCCTTCAGAAATTTCTCAGCGGCGTAGCCGGCAGTGTCGGCTTCGTTGCGAGCCTCCACTTGTTCCTGGCGCTGCTTGTCGGCCTCGGCGTTATCCTCGGCTTCTTGTTTCATGCGCTCAATCTCGTCCTCGGAAAGACCGCTGGAATCCTTGATGGTGATTTTCTGTTCCTTACCGGTTTTCTTGTCCTTGGCACTCACGTGTAGAATGCCATTGGCGTCGATATCAAAGCTCACTTCAATCTGCGGCATGCCGCGCGGGGCGGGCTCAATGCCATCCAGCTTGAAGTTGCCGAGTTTTTTGTTGTCGAGCGCCATGGGGCGTTCGCCCTGAAAGACTTGGACGTCCACACCGGGCTGGTTGTCAGCTGCAGTGGAGAAAATCTGCGATTTCTTCGAGGGAATCGTGGTATTGCGCTCGATCAGCTTGGTGAAAATGCCTCCCTCCGTCTCAATGCCCAGTGAGAGTGGGGTGACGTCCAGTAGCAACACGCTGTCCAGACCCTCTTCTTTATTAAGCACACCGCCTTGAATGGCAGCACCGATAGCCACCACTTCGTCGGGGTTTACTCCCTGATTGGGTTGCTTGCCCAGCAGAGCCTTGGCGGTGTCGACCACACGGGGCATGCGGGTCATACCGCCAACTAATACGAGCTCGTCGATATCGCCGCTGTTCAGACCGGAGTCCTTCAAACATTCCTTTACCGGACCGGTGGTGCGTTCAAAGAGGTCGTCGGTGAGCTGTTCCAGCTTGGCGCGGGTGAGTTCGCTTTTGATGTGTTTGGGGCCAGATTGATCGGCTGTGATGAATGGGAGGCTGATCTCGTATGTTTGTGAACTGGACAGTGCGATTTTTGCCTTCTCGGCCTCTTCTTTGATGCGCTGCATGGCATCGGGTTGGCCTTGGAGATCGATGCTGGAGTCGTTCTTAAATTCCTCCACCACCCAGTCAATGATGGCATTATCCCAGTCGTCGCCACCGAGATGGGTGTCGCCGTTGGTGGCTTTTACCTGGAAAAACTGATCGCCAATTTCGAGGATGGAGATATCGAACGTGCCGCCGCCCAGGTCGTAGACCGCGATTTGTTCGTCATCCTTTTTATCCAAACCATACGCCAGCGAAGCCGCGGTAGGTTCGTTGATGATGCGTAGTACATCGAGACCGGCGATGGAGCCGGCGTCTTTGGTGGCTTGTCGTTGCGAGTCATTGAAGTAGGCCGGCACAGTAATAACCGCCTGAGAAATGGATTCGTTCAACCGCATCTCGGCATCGGCCTTAAGTTTGGCCAACACCATGGAGGCTATCTCCTGCGGGCTATAGGACTTGGCTTCGCCTTCGACGTCCACCTCGATCGCCGCGTCACCGTTCTTTCCTTCCACCACCTTGTACGGCATGCGTTTGGATTCCTCGGCTACTTCCTTATATTTGCGCCCGATGAAACGTTTGGCGGAAAACACGGTATTGGCGGGGTTCGTTACCGCCTGTCGTTTGGCCGCGTCGCCCACCAGCCGTTCGCCGTTCTTGGCAAACGCCACCACCGACGGGGTGGTCCGTTTGCCCTCTGAATTCTCCAACACCGTTGCCTCGCCGCCTTCGATGACCGCCATACACGAGTTCGTGGTGCCCAAATCGATGCCTAAAATTTTGCCCATATTATTCCTTAAAAACTGTGCCAGTGCACAATTAATTGCCTCCTTAAAGCAAAGAGAATGCCAGCCATGTATTTCAATAAAATCAGGATTATCTCGATACAACACTGGATCTTAGTGCGACACTGCGCCTTAATGGCACAGCTGGTGTGACGGTGGGATCGGTGTGTGTCCCACTGTGTGGAATGTTCCCTTGCGAAGGATGGGAGGCGCTTTTAGCGTGGGGCAAACACTGTGATTATGCGTGCGTTGATAGTTTTATTTCTGGCAATTTTTGCGGTTCCCTTGGGCGCGGCTGTGAAGCCGGATCATATATTGCAGGACCCACAGGCGCGTCTGTATCAGGAAATTGTTGATGAGAAATTGCAAAAACGGTTTGGAGCTCAGATGGCATTGTACATGCAAGCGATGCGGCCGGCCAATGCGGTGAATGGCAACGGCACATTACGCATCCGCCCGCCGCGCGGAGGGAAACGCCGAACCGTGCCGGTGGAGTTTCGCACCTTTGCGCAAGAGGCGGCATTGGTGAATCATTATTCAATACAGCAAGGTGCGTTGACCGTGCGCGCTGCGGTGGGGAAGGATACACAATATGAATGGGCCGCAACGGAAAAGGAACCGGAGCAACTGAATGCAGAGCAGGCCATGCGGCCGTTTGCCGGCACGGATTTCTGGATGGCTGATTTGGGTTTGGAAATGTTGCGTTGGCCCAATCAAAATGTGATCGAACGTAAATTGCGCCGCGGCGAACTCTGCAGTGTTCTGGTAAGCCGCCCAGCCAAAGTGACAGAAGGCGGTTACAGCAAGGTGGTGAGTTGGGTGGATGAAGATTCCATGGGAATCGTGCGCGCGGAATTATTTGATGCGCAGGGGAAGCTTTTGAAAATCTTCGAGCCCAAGGCCTTTAAGAAGATTGATGGCCAATGGCATCTCAAGGAAATGGAAATGCGCAACGAACAAACCGGTTCTCGCACGGCCATTGTCTTTGAATTGAAGCCCGCCCCGAAACGCTAAGATATGTGGCTTTGCCTTGCCATGATCCTTGGGCCGCTTGCCCTATTGATTGCG
>WTHG01000054.1 GCA_011523245.1 Verrucomicrobiales bacterium
TGGGGCGGCTATCGCGATTGAACTGCACGGTCTCGGGCAGGTTTTCATCGCCGATCAGATGAAATTGGGCGGTTAGAATTCCCGCCAACAGTATGAAGCGCCAAGTCATCATCAGGACAAAGACGATAGCAAATTAGCTGTATTCGAGCAAATCGCAGGTTATCCGGAATCTTCGGATTCCAGCGTGGCCGAATCTTCAAGATTCAGCCCAATGATTTTATCCATCGGACGCTCCAGCGCCTTGGTGCGGGTGCTGTTGAGATCATCGAAATGTTTCTGGGTGGTGGCCAACGATTTGCCGACAGACTCGACCTTTTCGTTGTATTTAACCCATTGTTCGCTGAATTTCTGAACCAAATGCTGTAGATCTCCGGCGCGTTGTTCTACGGCAAAGCTGGCTACGGATTGGCGGATGAGCGACAGAATCGCGTAAAGCGTAAGCGGAGAGCAAAGCACGATGCGTTTTTCCAGCGCGAAATCCATCAGCTCGTGGTCCTCCTGATTGATGAAGCTGTAGATGCTTTCGTTCGGGATGAAAAGCAGCACGTAATCCACCGTGCCGCCGGCGGGATCAATATACGACCGACCGCTCACTGCTTTAACATGGCCGCGGATATCGATAAGGAATTGTTTCTTTTCGGCTGCGCGCGTTGGATCGTCTTCGGCTGAGAGAAATTGTTCGTAATGGGTGATTGGAAATTTTACGTCCATGTTCAGGCGCTTGCCTTTGGGGAGGTGAAATGTGAAGTCCGGTCGGTCGCTGCCTTCGGTGGTTTGTTTGTCGTAATTTTTCCCCTCCAACATGCCGAGAAGATTGAGGATATCCTCTACCATCCGTTCGCCCCATTGGCCACGGGCTTGGCTGCTGGAAAGAATTTGGCGGAGTTGATTGGTGGTCTCAGTCAGATTTTCAATGCGCTTGGAGGAATTTTCCATCTGGCCGTACAGCCGTGCGGTACCTTGGTTTAGCTGAAGGATGGAATTGGTGATGTTTTGCAGGCTGGTATCGATCAGTTCCTTTTTTTGGTTTAACTGTTCGCCCGAATGCTTCTCCAATTTCTGGAATTCCCCGCGAGCAAGTTCCAGGAACTGCGTTTGGTTTTCGGTAAGTGCCTGACGGGAAAGGTTTCCGAATGTCGCCTCGAGTTCCGCTTCCGAGCGCCGCCGGTCGTCTAGCTCGCGCTGTTTCATTTGCCAAACAACAAATCCGCCCACGGAAAATCCAGCTATAAATAAAATGATGGGCAACGCCACCTCCATGTCCAAGAATTTAGCGCAGGCTATCAAAAGGCAAGGAAAATGGTTTAGGCTACTTTCTTGTGTGGTTGTCGTGGGCGGAGTAGGTTGGGTAATGTCTTACCGGATCGTCGCGTTGGATGGGGGAGGAATTCGTGGGTTGGTTACGTTGGGTTGGCTTGAACGTTTATCCGACCGGTATCCCGGTTGGATTTCAATTGCAGATGTGTTGGCCGGCACCTCTACCGGTGGTATTTTGAGTCTGGCTTTGGCAGCGGGTATTTCGATTGGTGATTTGCGCGATCTCTATCTTAAGCGGGGGCCGGTGATCTTTGGCGACAGTTTGTGGGATGACATCAAGGATGTGGGGAATTGGAACGGGGCAGAGTATTCGGCGGAGCCTCTGAAAGGTGTGCTGCAGGATGTTTTTGGAGACCGGACACTGGGGGATTTGAAACAGCGCGTGGTTGTGCCGGTATTCGATTTGGATAACGGCTCTGCGGATCCGCAGCAACGTCAGTGGAAGCCCAAGATTATCCATAATTTCCCAGGGCCAGACAACGATTCCGATTGGCCCTGTTGGAAAGCCGCCCTCTACACCAGCTTGGCCCCAACGTTTTTCCGGCGATGGACGGCTACATTGATGGCGGTGTGTTTGCCAACAGCCCCGGCATGATCGCCCTTGGGCAAACGCAGGATACCCGAAACACCGAGAAGGCTCCGGCTCTGAATGAAATCCGTCTGCTGGCACTGGGGACCGGCCGCTCGCTGAACCGGATCGAGGAAGCTAACCCGGATTGGGGGATTCGGCAGTGGGCACGGCCGTTGTTGCAATTAATGTTTCAAGCGGACATGGATACGGCCGATTATCAGCTCAAACAATTCCTCCGCGAACGCTATCATCGGATGGATGTTGTTTTTCCAGAAGGAACCCGCATTTCCATGGATGCCGTTGGGCAAATGGACGAGCTGGAGGCATTCAGCCGCAGCGCATCACTGGGGGCCGTCCAAGGTTGGATGGCGCAGCATTGGCTTTGACTCGTGGAAGCGAAATGATTATGTTCTCCGCCGACCCGGCCGGAGAGGTGGCAGAGTGGTCGAATGCACTGGTTTGCTAAACCGGCGTAGGGGGTATTCCTTCTACCGGGGGTTCGAATCCCCCCCTCTCCGCCATTCTTCCCATGTCTGATGCTCCGCTCAAGGTGCTGTTGGCCCGTTCGGATGGGCTGGTGATTGCCGATTTCCTGTTGGGGGAAGGCATTTATGTGATTGGCTCGGGTGCTGGGGCGCAATTAAAAGTGGAAACGGCCGCGGAGCTCCATGCCCGGTTGGAGGTGCGCGAGGGAGGATTTTTTATCGAAGACACTTCCGGGGCAGGCGGCGGGACATTTCTTGATGGCGTCACCGTACTCGGGCGAGTGCGAGCTTATCCGGGGCAAACTATTCAGGCCGGAGATTGCTGGATTCAACTTCAGTCGAATAAACCGGAATCGGGTTCATCACAAATTCTTGCCGGCCGTTACAGGCTGGTAAAGCAACTCGGGCGAGGCGGCCGCGGTGAAGTGTGGTTGGCTGTGGACGAACAGACCGGAAATGAAATGGCCATTAAACGGTTGCCCGCTGAACTGGCCGGCGATACGGCCGCCCTAAACGATCTCACACGTGAAGTGCAAAAGAGCCGCAACCTGGATCACCCCAACATCATCCGCATTCACGAACTGGTGCAACCCGAGGGCGAACCGGCTTTTGTGACATTGGAATACGTGGACGGACAGGACCTCGCCTCACTTCGCTTGCAGCAACCCGGCCATTTGTTTGCATGGGAAAACTTGCGGCCATTGATGACTCAACTGTGCGATGCCCTTGAGTACGCGCATCAACATAAGATTGTGCATCGCGATCTTAAGCCCGCCAACATGTTGGTGGATCGGCAGGGCAACCTGAAGCTGGCGGATTTCGGGATCGCCGCAACCATGGCCGAAAGCCTGAGCCGATCCTCCATGCAAGGCAGTGTGAGTGGTACGTCTGTTTACATGAGCCCACAACAAATGCGTGGGGAACTGCCGCGAGCCAGTGATGACCTGTATGCATTGGGCTCCACTTTTTACGAGCTGCTCACCAGTCGCACGCCGTTTTATAGCGGGGATATCACTTATCAGGTGCTCAATGAAATGCCCAAGCCGCTCGCGCAACATGTCCGGGAATTGGGCCTGCAAAATCAAGTGCCCGATGCGGTTTGTGCAATGATTATGGCATGCCTTGCCAAAGATCCGGCGCATCGGCCGCCCAGCGCGATGGCGGTTGAGGATTGGATCTCCAGCGGCGCGATTGAAATGCCGCCGGTTATAGCTCCGCCCACACTGCCTTCGATACCTGCGACACTAGGCCAGGCGCCTTCGGATTTACCGCCTCCTCCTGTTGCGGCACCGGCACCGGCATCACCATCCACGGTTCATCAACGTGTTGCTGCTGGTTGGGCCGGGATCGAAACGCGCGATAATCCCTGGTATCAAGGGTTTATGGCCGCGGCGGCTTTGTTTGCGTTGTGGCTCGTAGTGGATTTAAAAGGTGCTCCTCGGCAGGAGATTGTTCCCAGCGTTGTGAAGATTCTTATTCTATGGGCGATTCTGTCGGCGATCGGGAAATATTTATTGAAGCCCAAGCGATTTTTCTGCAGTGAATGTGGTGGAAAGCTTGAAAACGATAAACCGGTTCCTTGTCCGCATTGTGGTGTGGCACTCAGCTGAATGTTGCCAGCATGCGGCCGCTCCACTAGATTTCCTTTATGCAAGCGCGCATAATTTTCCTAGCCTGTATGACGTTGTTCATCGCAGCAGGCTGTTCCTCATTTGATCGCGACTGGAAACTAGCGGCCGGCCAGAAATTCGAAGGCATGGAGGGTCGTTGGATCGGTCGATGGCACAGCGATTACAATCAACACAACGGAGTGTTGCGCTGTCTCGTCACCAAAAACGAAGACAGCACCTACCACACAAGGTTTCACGCCAAATATAAATGGGGGCTGCTGACGATTAGTTATCCGTACGACATGGACATGACCATTACGCAAAATGGCGCCAAATATAAATTCACAGGCGAGGCTGACCTCGGCAAGCTCGCCGGTGGGGTTTATCAATACGATGGCACCGGAACGACCAACCGCATCGATATCAACTACCGCGCTGATAAAGACTACGGCACCTTCAAGCTTGAACGACCTGAGGACTCTGAATAATGACTGATCATTCTTCCGGTAAAGAACAACCGTGGTATTCGGGGATTAGTAAATATCAATGGCTCGTCTTGGTGATTGCTTCACTTGGTTGGGTGTTTGATATCTTCGAGGGACAGATCTTTGTGGCCTCCATGCGCGATGCCATGCCGTATTTATTAGGAG
>WTHG01000012.1 GCA_011523245.1 Verrucomicrobiales bacterium
TTATACCCTGCCCCCCTGTTCCTACCTCTGTTACGATTTTTGGCCTTATTGGGCGGCGGTTCTTTACTATTCGCCCGTTCTGGCTCAATCCGCACCACGTACGCCGGCGGCTTTTTTTTCGGCGCCAATAAAATACGTCCTAAGGCAGCCCGCGCAATGCGCTCGAAATATTCAATGTGCAACGCCGAGGTCCCTAGCACCGAGCTGTTGTTTTTAAAGCCCTCCTTCGCCGCCCCTTCAGGGGGGAGATCCGTAGCGAACCGCAGATCCAAACCCAACAAATCGCGCAGCGTGTTGTTGTATTCGTATGCCGTGAGCCGCCGCAGCACATTGCGTCCGCCGGTCGATCGCCGCGCCTCCAGCACCTTCCGAAACTCCGCCGTCAACAAGGCTACCGCCTCCTGCCGTTCTTGGGGCGTGGGCTGGACCTTCGCCTCTTGGGGCGGCATCTCGCTCACATTGACCAGATCTAACACCTCCTGCCACATGTCCGCCTCGCTGCCATTCAAAAGATCAGCATCAAGCGTATCCAGTCGCAGCTTGGCCTTTTGCTTATCCGGCCCGTGACAACTCACGCAATATTTGGTCAGAAACGGCCGAATCGCCTTTTCAAATGCCACCGCCGAATCCTGTCCGAATAAATTCGGTATGACCGCCACAAAGAACAGCATCAATATGGAGCGCAATTTCATTCCCCTCAAAAACCGATTTGTACCGCAGCAACACACTGCAAGCAAGTGCCGGACGGACGTATTCGCCTGACAACCGACGCCGCATCGTTACACTAAAGTCATGCGTGAACCGCAAACCATAATGCCTAGTCGCCGGCAATTTCTATTGCAGGCCGACGAAGCGATGGACGCTTGTGGCAGCGAGCCCTCAGTGGCAACGACTAACGGCCCTTGGCCTATTCAATTCTAATGAACTGCTTTACGTGGACTAGCCCCCTCACCGCGTGAGCCAGTCGGCGAATCAATCCATTCAACAGTTCGACGCCATTATCATTGGCGCGGGTGGCGCAGGCTTGATGTGTGCGCGAACAGCCGGTTTGCGCGGTCGAACTGTGCTTGTGCTGGAGCACAATCGCCGTATCGGTAAAAAAATTCTCATCTCCGGCGGTGGCCGCTGCAATTTCACCAACCTCCACGCCGGGCCGGAGAATTACCTCTCCAACAACCCGCACTTCTGCCGGTCCTCCCTTTCGCGATATCCCACCAGTCAATTCATCGATCTAGTGCAGCAGCACAATATCGCGTTTTATGAGAAAACTCTGGGCCAGCTCTTCTGTCGTACTTCCTCGCGGGAGATCGTGGATCTTCTCCATACCGAATGCCGTGAGGCCGGTGTGCAGGTGAACACGGAATGCACCATCGAACGTATAGAGCGTACCGACCGTTTTCGCCTGCAAACCAACCGAGGCCCGGTGGAATGTGAGTCATTGATTGTCGCCACCGGTGCGCTGTCGTTTCCCAAGCTGGGCGCGACCGATTTCGGCTACCGCATCGCCGAGCAATTTAATGTGCCGATCATTGAACCGCGCCCGGGCCTCGTGCCGCTCGTGCCACGGCTTGCCGATGGACGCCATTGGCCATTCGGCGATTTGAGCGGCAATTCACTGGATTGCATCGCCAGCGCCGACGGACAGTCGTTTCGGGAGAACCTCCTGTTCACCCACCACGGCCTCAGCGGCCCGGCGATTCTGCAGGTGTCCAACTACTGCGCCCCCGGAGAATCGTTCACGCTAAACCTGTTACCGGAACAATCGCCGGAAGCGCTCCTAGGAGACGCCCGCACCCAACGTCTGGATGCCGTCCGCTGGCTAGAGGCGTGGTTTCCCAAACGCGTTGCGGCCGCTCTCGGCCAACAATTCGCGCCCGCCAAGCCGCTCTCGCAATTGAAGCAAAGCGAACGCGATCAGCTCGTGGAACACCTCTGCGCCTGGCCCCTGATCGCCGCGGAGACCGGCGGCTATGCCAAAGCCGAAGTGACCGTGGGGGGTGTGGACACCGCAGCACTCTCCTCCAAGACGATGGAATGCCGTACCGTGCCCGGCCTGTATTTCATTGGGGAAGTCGTCGATGTCACTGGCTGGCTGGGCGGCTACAATTTCCAATGGGCCTGGGCCAGCGGCCACGCGGCCGGCGAGGTTATTTAGCCGGATAATCCTCGCCGCGATCACTGGCCTCCAACGAGGCCCGCCAAGTCTTCAATTCCCGTGTCATCCGCGCTACCACCTCTGGATGTTGTGCAGCTACATCCGTTTTCTCACTAGGATCATTCACTAGATCAAACAGCTTCAACGTGGGCAACTTGTCCACCTGTTTACCACCCGTCCGTCCCCATAATTTGAAACGGTCTCCGATTAGAGCCACCTGCTCGGCTGACTGGAACCCAATTGACTGTCCTCGATTTTTCATTGCCCCATTAAATAATGGTTGCAAACTAATTCCATCCAATGGCCGATCCCCCACGGGTTTAGCGCCGATTAAATCCAGAATGGTGGGCAGATAATCACTGGTCACCGCGGGCATGGTTGTATTACCCGGCCGAATCTTACCGGGCCATTCGATCAGGCCCGGCACTCTAATACCACCCTCCAATAAATCCCTTTTCCGACCATTCAAGTGACCTGCACTCCCCGGGGCACTCCCTGCCTTTCCTTCTGGGCCATTGTCGCTACAAAAGGTAACCAGTGTGTTATTGGCTATCCCCATAGCACGCAGTTCAGTGCGCAAACGGCCTACCTGTTCATCCATCGCGGTGATGCAGCCTCGGTAATGCTGGGTATACTTATCTTCATCGGCATACATACGGGCATATTCAGGCCCAGCCACCACTGGAAGATGTGGGGTATGAAACCAAACGATAGTAAAGAATGGCTGTTCTTTCTGTGCTGCACTGCGCATGAAAGGAATTGCTCGATCTAGGATTACCCGCGAATTAGCGCCGGCGAGATTCTTTGTCACACGCCGACCTTTTTCATCCCAGTAAGCCGTTCCGTAAGGCTCGGTGTCATCGGATATATCCCACCACGTGCGCCGCGCATCAACCTTAGGCTTATCCATTGGATTCCATGTGGGCACTTTGGATTCAGTTGAGAAACAAACATCAAACCCATTGGCTTGCGGTGGAGAAAAATGCTTCCTCCCCTGAGGTCCACCTCGGTTGGCATCCTTATCGGTTTTCGTAAGGGTCCCCAAATGCCATTTACCGAAATGACCGGTGGTGTAGCCGTGTCTTTTTAAGAGCTCAGCCAAGGTCAATTCCTCCGGCTTCATATGCCCGGTATTGGCAAAGTAAATACCGTAACGAAACGGATGCCGACCGGTGATACAACTTCCACGCGTAGGGCTGCAAACAGGGGCAGCGGCGTAGAACCGCTCGAATCGAAGGCTGGCCTTAGCCATCGCATCCAAATGCGGCGTTTGAATATCCTCCCCTCCGTTAAACCCCACATCGCCCCATCCCAAATCATCGCACATCACCAGCACGATATTAGGGCGTTCAGCTGCTTGAACAATGTAAGCTGCCCACAGAGTTAAAGTCACTTGGAGAAGAAATCGCATGAGCCGAAACTACTCTCCATAAGGGGCGTGAGTGACGCTGGATCAAGTTAAATAAAATACAAACGAGGAGTACGAACAGGAGAAAAGAACCACAATGATGGCTATGTCCGAGGCGCTAAGGGCAAGCGGCTCCTAGGGGCGAACTCTAGGCTCGGGTAACTTAAAATATGCATTAATCCAGCTAAGGCGTCCACTTGAGCCGGGCCGCCTCCTGCGGACCAATTTGTTCCACATGGCCATCAGCAAAGACCGTGGTGACCTTGAAATCTGCATCCGGAAAAAACTCTTCTTTACCGGCGGCCCCATTCCAATCCAACCCTCCATCATAGATAAGCACGGTATTGGCCGGATCCTTAATATCCTCTATTTTCACTCCGCTGAGGTTTCGATTAAACAGCCAAATACAAACTTTTTCATCTGGCGACTCCTTAGTCTCCTCAAAAATGGGGTCGGAGAACATGCTGGGTTCAATATCGAACTTTATCAGTTCATCACACCAATTTTCTGCTTTTGGCAATTGCCCTTGAACGTCGTTATACGCAAAAAAACTAATGCCTAGCTGTTTGGCATTATTCATCTTCACAGCTTCTTGAGCCGAATCACGTGCAGAGGAGATGGCCGGCAAGGCCATGCCCGCCATACTCATCCCGAACCCAGCTAAAGGAACTGCCGCCGCGCCCATCATCGCCATTGTATCATAGCCCATTCCCGTAGTGTGAGATTGAATCATCATTCCATTAGACTCCATCTTACCAATGGTGACCGAGGCGGAAACTCCCATCGTCATAATTTTAAGCACCATTTTTTCCACCGGCGGAGGCATATCATTACCAGCGCTGGAAAGCATTTGCTTCATCACCTGTTCATACATCTGCCCCATCCGGTCGCTCATGAAGATGAACTGGTTCCCTTCAAGATCCATACCTCGTGCTAGCTTTTGAAACTCCTGCGTTCCCTGCAGCCCAGAATCCTGACCACTATGGACAGCGATTACTTTCTTCGCTAATTCCGGCGAAGTTGCCACGATCAGATATTCTCCCACTTGGCACATAGC
>WTHG01000327.1 GCA_011523245.1 Verrucomicrobiales bacterium
GTTGACAGTCATCGCGGTGGTGGCAGTCATCACCTGTGGCATCATGTGATCCAGATCAAGCGCCCGGGCGCTGCTACGCAGGATGGGGCTCTTGGTTTCCACTTGGCCGACGAAATCCCATGGGCCGGCAGCTAGGAAGCCTGTGGCGATCACCGCATCGGGGTCATCCGGCCACAACACATCGCCGGCGATTTGCTCCTGCAGAAAGCGGTCGTACGGTTTGTCGGCATTGAAGGCACGAATAACGTAGTCGCGGTAGGGCCACGCATCAGGTCGGAGCTTGTCGCGCTCAAAGCCGTGCGTATCCGCATAGTGGGCGATGTCCAGCCAATGCCGGGCAAAACGTTCGCCGAAATGCGGCGAGGCGAGCAGGCGATCGACGAGCTTTTCGTACGCCTTGGGATCGGGATCGCGAACAAACGCCTCCACGACCTCGGGCTTGGGCGGTAATCCGTGCAGGTCAAAATGCAATCGCCGAATCAACGTGCGTCGACCGGCCTCGGGCGAAGGCGTGAGTTTGGCCTCCTGCCGTTTCATCAGGATAAAGGCGTCGATTGGGTGTCGCACATTCGCCGCCGGTACCAGCGGCGGCTCAATGGGTTTCAGCGCCCAATGCGGCGGTTCGGCCCATAGGCCGATTGCCAGCAACAGTGATGCGGTGAAAACTTTCACTCGGGAAAGGATGCAGCGGCTCGGCCACGCGGGCAAGTCGGTTTCAACATTCATTGAGCCTTGATAATTGAGCACTGATCCTATCCTATCTCCTCATGCGTCATCTGTTTTTAACCATACTGTTTTTTTCTGTTTCTCTGCAGGCTGCCAAGCCCAACATCATTTTCATTCTGGCAGATGACATGGGTTACGGTGATGTGCAGGCGTTGAATCCAAAATCAAAAATCCCTACGCCGCATCTGAACCGTTTGGCGAAGGAAGGCATGACGTTTACCGACGCGCATAGCCCTTCCGGAGTGTGTACGCCTACAAGGTACGGAGTGATCACTGGCCGTTACTGCTGGCGATCTTCGCTTAAGCGCGGTGTGCTCGGCGGGTACAGTGCGCCGTTGATTGAGAAGAACCGGCCGACTGTGGGCGGCGTGATGCAAAAGGCGGGGTACCACACGGCAGCGATTGGTAAATGGCATCTGGGCATGAACATGACGAGGCGTGAGGGCGGCAAGCCGGCCAAGGACAGTTGGGATGGCGACGGCAATGTGGATTTCGCCAAGCCGATCTCCGACAGTCCGATCACGCGCGGCTTTCACGAATACTTCGGCGTGAGCGCCTCGCTCGACATGGCGCCGTATGTGTGGATTGAGAACGACCGGTTTGTGCCGGCCAAGCTCGTGCAGCAACCGGGCATCAAGTTTCCCGGCTTTGTACGGGCGGGACCGCGGGCGGAGGATTTGAAATTCGAGGAAGGCCTCGATGTGCTCGGCAAACGCACGGCTTCTTTCCTAAAGCGTATGGCCAAGGGCGACCAGCCCTTCTTCCTGTACATGCCGCTCACCGGCCCGCACAAGCCGGTGACGCCGCATCCGCGTTTCGTTGGCAAAACCGGCCTTGGGCCTTACGGCGATTTTGTGATGAATGTGGACGACACCGTCGGTCAGGTGCTTAAGGCTTTGGACGAAACCAAGCTGGCGGATAACACGTTGGTGATGTTCACCAGCGACAACGGTTCGTTCATGTATCGCGTGGACGACGAGGATGATCACGTGAAAACGCCGACCAAGCAGCAGTACCATTCCAAGAGCCACACCGCCAATGGCCCATGGCGTGGCACCAAGGCGGATATCTGGGAGGGCGGCCATCACGTGCCGTTCTTCGCGCGCTGGCCGGGCAAGGTGAAGGCCGGTAGCCAGAGCGCGCAAGTGATCACGCACACCGATCTCTTTGCCACCGTCGCCGCGATTGCCGGGGCGAAAATCCCGAAGGGCGCGGCCGCTGACAGCTACAGTTTCCTGCCGTTGCTGCTCGGCAAAGCTAAGGCTTACTCACGTCCACCGGTGATTCATCATTCCGCCAGCGGCATGTTCGCCATCCGTGACGGCGACTGGAAACTCGTTCTCGGCAACGGATCCGGCGGTCGCCAGCAACCGCGAGGACGGGCATTCGAGAAGCCTTTTTTCCTCGCCAATCTAAAGGAAGATCCGGCTGAAAAAACCAACCGAGTGGAAGCCGAACCCAAAGTGGCCGCCGCCTTGGAAAAGGCGTTTCGGAAATTACACGCGGACGAGCATCGTTAATTGCCGCGGATTACGCCCGAATCTTTTCCACGGGCTGGTGTTTGCGCTTGTCTGGGCCGAGGTGTTTTTTGGAGCCCATCGCAGTGAGCATGGTGTTGTAGACGTCGAGGCCTTCGGCTTTGACGTCCATGATCTGGCCGGTCTGGATGCGGCCATTGGCGCCGGTGACGGCGTGGAACACACCGGAAAGCTCGCGCTTCACGTCGTTGTGACGACCGTCGCCGGACTCGGTGGAAATGGTGAGCAGTGAATTTTCCAGGATACTGCGGCCATTGGCTTCCTTGGTGGCGTCGAGCCGTTTCATGAAGTAGGCAATCTCGTTCATCTTCATGTGCACGTGCGCGCGGAGCTGCTTGTTATCACGCTTCTCGTTGAACTTGTGCCACCACTCATGGCTGCAGCCGCCTGAACCGCTTCGGCGAAGTTCTGCGGCATCATTAAACTCGTATCGCGTGCGGCCGTTGTATTCGTACTTGCCCTTGAGGCGGATGCGTTCGCCCGCGGCGAGGAAGGTGAGTGAGCCGAACCGCACGCGATCCATCTCAATAGCCAGTGCGTAAAGATCAGCGAGCAGTCGCCATTCGGTGGTGAGTTCCTCGAGCGTAATGTCGATGCCTTCGCCGCCGGGATCGGCCGGGCCGCCGTGTGGAATAACCGAGCGTGGGGGCAGGGCGGGGCCTTGGCCGTTCTTGTGCGGCAGAGCAAAGGCCCGTTGTTCAAATTCGCGGATGCGGTCAAGATGATCTTTTACGCGTCCTTTGGAGGCGGCACCGAGTGGTGAATTGGGCCCGGTGTAAAAACGGTATTGATCCACAACCGAGTCGAGCACACTGCGCTTGAGGCGTTGCGCACGGGCATCGGCATCGTTGGCATTGGCCAGCGTGCCGAACACGCGGTCAAACAGGTCGCGCGGTTTTTCCTGCATACGCGCGGCCACGGTGCCGTCGAGCGTGTAGCTGTGATGATAACGCCCCACGCGGCTGCGGCGAAAAAACGTGCCGGCGACCAGCGTGGGCACCATGCCCGCCGGCAGGCCATTGGGATGGTGCGCATGGCGAACCATTTGATCAATCGAAGGACCGCCGGCCTTGGCTTCGCCACCAGCGGGTTGGGCGGTGAAGGACGCGGTGGCACCGTCAAAGTGGGCGTTGATACCGCGCACATCGCAACGCACATGATCCACGTTGCGCATGATCAGCAGTTTTTTGCTGAGCGGCTGGAGCGGCTCGAGCACATCGTCAAAGCCTTCGGCCTGCAGGGGGGCGGGGATGCCGAGCCCAAAGAAAACGTTGAACGCACGCACAGGCACCTTGGCCGGCGCGGCCCCCAAAGCGTTGGTGGTGATCATTTCCTCCAGCAAAGGCAAACCGATGCCGACAGTTCCCAGCCCCTGAAGCAGGGCGCGGCGGTTGAGGTGCGTTTTCATTCGTGGGTCTCCAGCGGTTGTGTTTGGAACAATTCACTTAGCGCGATGGCTGTAATGAGATTGGCATAAGTACCGGTATTTTGCCAGCCGGCCTGATGGATGGCCTCCACGGCGCGGGCATCGCGTGCGCCCAATGGCCGGCCTAGCGCGAATTGTGTGAGCTTCCACGTGATGCTCTGCCTTACGCGATCGCTGGCCGCAAGGTGGTTCATCAACTCGGCGGAGGTGCGGTAGGCGACCGGTTTGGCTGCGCCGGGGAACAGGATTTGGCCGTCCTCGCGCAGACGGTTGCCGTGGCTATCCTTTTCAAAATACGAACCGAGCCCGTCAAAGCGTTCCAGCCCAAAGGCAAGCGGTTCAAACTTGCTGTGGCAGCCGCCGCAGTTGGCGTTGGCGATGCGCTTCTCAGCAATGCGCCGCTGGCTTAGGCCGGGTTGGCTGGCGACCGGCGTGGTGTCCACACAGGGCGGCGGATCCTTCACCACGCCGCGCAGCAGGTCGTGCATCACAAACAAACCGCGCGTGACCATCGAGGCATCGTCGCCACCGCGCGTGAGCACGCTGCCCTGCGTGAGCAGACCGCCGCGCGCGGGAATTTTTGAAAGATCATAACGGAGCGTACCTTCGTCATCCTGCAACACCGGCAGTCCGTAATGTTTCGCCAGTGGCGGTGTGAGGTGCGTGAACTGTGCGTTCAACAAGTCGGACAACGGCCGTTTTTGTTTCCAGACAATCTCCCGAAAGAACGCTTCCGTCTCCGCGCGCATGTCGCCGGCCAGTGCGGGGGTCCAGTTGGGGAAATGTTTTTTGTGCGGGCGCAGGTTGGCGAGATGGCCCAGGTATAGCCATTCATTTACAAACTGCACGGAACGGGTTTGCGCTTGCGAATCCTGAAGCATGCGGCTGACCTGCGCGCGCATCTGATC
>WTHG01000325.1 GCA_011523245.1 Verrucomicrobiales bacterium
GCGCTAACCGAATGGTATCGGGCAGGTTCAAGCGGTCTTCCTGCTGCAAACGCTTGGCGGCGATGGCCGCGGCTTGCCGGCGGAAATTCAGAGACTTTGAATCGCGCACGGCAGCGGTAAACAGGGCGGTCAATCGCAGGTTATGAGGTTGTAGGCGGCCCAGTGTCCAACCGGCCCAGGTCTCAAAGCGTTCCGATTTCTTGATGTGATCGCGCAGCGCATACTGCAAGTGGCCGACCATCTTATCGCCGCGCCGCACGAGTTCCTCAGAAGCGTTTACCCGCCAAACCGGCAGGCCACTATCGAGATCGGCCATCAACTCCGGCACGCTCCAGTCCTTTAACGGCTTGGCTCGCTTGGGCTCCGGCCGCCACTCGGCATTCATCTTTTTGGGCCAGAGGCGATAGATGCGGCCTTCGTTTTGCTGTTGGCCTTCAACCATCTTGGCGCCGTATTCGCGGCCCCAACTGGAAATCCAAAGCGCACCGTCCGGCCCCACTTCGATGTCCACCGGATCAAACGACCGCCCGCGGCTCTGGCTCATCGCCCGGCCGCCACCGGCATGAGCGATCACCTCCGGCTTTCCGCCGGCCTGCAGCCACGCGCCCTTCCATGACTTGCGATAAACCAACGTCTCCCGATTGAGCCAGTCGTTATAAATGAACACGTCACGATATGCCATGGGCCAGCCGGGATGATTGAGATGGATGGTACCGGTGCCGGAGCCTTCAAAGAGCGGCCCGGCCGAGGGCGCCGTGGGCAAGTGCTCGTCACCTTTCCAATCGTAACTCCACGCGTGCCCCCAGCCAAAGTGCGCGCCGAGAAAGGGCGAAAACAACTTGTCGCCATGCGATTGATCGTTATCCGTGCCGAACCACGTGAAGGTATCATCAAAGCAGATATCCCACGGATTACGAAAACCACGTGACACGATCTCCAGATTTTCCCCATCGCTATCGCATCGCAAAATGCCGCCGGTCAGGCCCCAGTCATCGCGAGGGTCGTGATAGGTTTTCTCATAATTGGCGGCGTTAAAAATCTTGGGCTCAGGGAAATCCGGCGCGCTTGGCGCCTGCACGCCCCACAAGTCACGAAAGGCTTTGGGGGCTACGCGATCGGGCAACACGGTAAGCCCCTTGGAATTGCCCTTGGACATGTAGAGCTTGCCGTCCGGCGCCCAGTTCAGGCCGTGAAGACCATGCTCAAGATTACCGAGATCAGTGTAAAGCCGCACGTATTCATCGGCCACTTCATCGCCGTCCGTGTCGCGCACCACCGTCAGATCTGGGGCATTGGCCACCCACAACGCGCCATCCTTCCAGGCAAGTCCCTGAATATTGTTAAAGCCGCTGGCAAACCGCTTGCGACTGTCGGCCACGCCGTCGTTGTTTTGATCGAGTAAAATCCAAACCGAATCCCCCGCCGTCTCCGGACGCGGCGACCGATACTGCGGCCCCATACCCACACACAACCGGCCCTTAGCATCAAAGGTGATGGCACACGGATTCCGCACCAATGGCTCCCTTGCAAAGAGCTTCACCTGCAAACCCTCGGTAACGATCGGGTAATCAGCCGGAGCAGCCCTCAAAACGCCTACAAAACAGAAAACCCAGACCCAAAACTTCATAAGGTTTATCCCTTGAAAATTGATGTGTGAAAAATTTTTAAAAAAACTCGGATTGAAAAAGTCACCGTAACTTTTTTAGTACCCGGGTTGATCCCACAAGCGGTGCGGATCATTTAGTCGTCGCATTTCCTGAAGCAGTAACACCTCCATCTCCTTCCGTTTGGCGGCGAACTTCGGAATGTCGGCGAGGTTGAACGCCAGCGGATTCGGATCACCAAAAGGACGTAAGTCGTGGTGTTGACGGATAAACTCGTGCGGATTTTCCTTCAGGTTAAACAACTGTGTCTTACGGACAGTGCCGTCCATCACGTCATACTTAATCAGCTTCCAGTCGCCACGCCGCACGCTGCGCATGCCCGGCTTGGTGCCGCCGCAGTACACACCAAAAATCGTATCGCGAATCGTCTGTGCACGCCCCATTAACACCGGCTCGAGGCTTATGCCCTCATTGGTGACCGGCGGCTTGATGCCCGCGAGGCTGCAAAGTGTCGCC
This sequence comes from Verrucomicrobiales bacterium, assembly GCA_011523245.1. Lineage (GTDB taxonomy): Bacteria > Verrucomicrobiota > Verrucomicrobiia > Limisphaerales > UBA1100 > UBA1100. The sequence goes on from WTHG01000325.1 coordinate 2,121, forward strand.
AAGGTATCGAGCAGGTAAACATTCCCCTGCGCCCGGCTGCCGGGCTTGATGCCGGGGCCCTTCACGATGAACGGTACGCGCCAAGTGTGCTCGTACAGATTCTGTTTCCCCTGCAATCCGTGCCGGCCAATGGCCATGCCGTGGTCGGCGGTGTACACGATGTAGGTGTTATTTAGCTCACCCATCGCCTTGAGCTTGGAGAGCACGCGGCCGATCTGTTGGTCAATGTATTCGCTACAGGCAAACTGCCGACCTATCTCGTTGCGAATAGTGCGTTCATCACGTCGCTCCCATACACCCGGCACCTTGACCGCATCACGTAGGCCGGGGTGACCGTGGTGAAAGGGATGCTCAGGCAGCCAGTTGATGGGCAACGGCGGTTGCTTCGCATTGGCCGGAGGCAGCGTTTCGCGGTCGCGATGATTGACCGCACCGTATTTTTCCAGCAAATCCGGCGTACCGTCGCGCACATCGTGCGGATGTGAGAAGCCGAAGTAGATCAGAAAGGGATCCTCATCTTTAGTTTGTTCGCGAGCGTTTAAATAATCCAGCACACGCTCAGCATGCCAAGCACTACCGGTTTCAGCCGTACCACCACGTTTAGTGGCATCGTGCACAACAGTAAATTGCTTATTAGCATCATCATAGCTATTACCACGCTTGCAGGTACGCATGGTATTGTAACCAGCACGATTAAAAACAGCTGCCAAGGTATTTCGAGCTAGGTCAGGAGGCACGAGTTTAGGATCAAGCGCGTTCGGATTAGCCGGCGGCTTCCTAAAAGGCCGATCAGGGATATGCCAAACCGTTCGTCCACTCATGATCATGTGCCGCGAAGCCGTGCATACCCCACCTACCCAGGCACCCATTTGATACGCGCCATCGATAACCATGCCCTCGGCCGCCAGCTTTTCGATAACCGGCGCATCCAGTTTGCTTCGTTGATTGTAAAACTTGAAATCAAATGGCGATTGGTCATCGACAATGATGTAGAGAATATTCGGCCGCTTCAGTTTTTGGTCAGCCTCGGCCACGAACGGCAGTCCCAATACGGCAATTAGCAGGAGTGTGAGTTTTTTCATGGGTAATTAATTAAGCAAGCGTTCATGCAATTGCTTGAGCAATACAGCAGCTTGTTCAGGTTGAGTCTCGGCTAGGTTCTTGGTTTCACCGGCGGGCGTGGTGTGATCGTACAACTCCAGTTCACCATCGCGGTGGGCAATGAGCCGATGGGTATCCGTGCGGATGGTCTGCGCGCTACCACGATAAGCAAATGCCGCATGTCCCTTCTTGGAAGGGTCGACAAGAATGGGCATTAGCGATTGTCCGTTCAGGCCGGCCGGTGTCTTAAGGCCGGTGAGTTCGCAGATCGTCGGGAAAATATCCAGTGTCTCAACCACCGCCTGCGTGGGTTTACCAGCGGCGGCCATGCGCGGGGCGGCGATGATGAGGGGGGAACGCAGGGATTCCTCAAAGAGCGCGTGTTTACCCCAAATGGCGTGCTCGCCGAGATGCCAGCCGTGGTCGCCCCAGAGCACGATAATAGTGTTATCGCGAAGTTTGAGTGCATCGAGTCGGTCAATTAACCGGCCGACCAGCGCATCGGCGTAAGTCACGCAACCGGCGTAATGCTTGCGCACCTTAAGGGCAAACTCGGCATCTTCGTTAGGATTCCGTTTCCAGCGGTTGTACTTCATGAACTCGCCCGAGCCGTGCCACGTGGTTTTGCCGGTGGGCTTTTGCGGATGCGGCGTGGCAGGCAGCTTGGCGTTGGTGTAATGCTTCATGTACTTCGCCGGCGTACCGAAGGGCAGGTGCGGCCGAATGATGCCCACCGCCAGCAGGAACGGTTGGTCTGCCTTCGCCAGCGTGTCCATTTGCTTCAATGCCTCGTCGGTGATGAGGCCGTCGGGATACGCGGCGTCCGGCCCGTCAAAGGCCTGATACACATCCATGTCCTTCGCGTTTTTGCGAATTTCGCCATTGGCCAAACCGTGCATGGCACCGCGCGGATGCTGCCAAGGGCCGGCCGACAGCAGGTGACGTGTCCATGCTCCGGGCATTTCCGGTTTGTCATCCTCATCCCAATCGCGCCCACCGCGCCCACCGGGATGATGCGAGATTTTGCCGACGGAAACCGTTGTGTAACCATGCTTGCGAAACCAGCCGGGAAAACTGGTGCCTTTGATTTTGGCGAAGTTTTGAAACAGTGCCCCGTTGTGCGCCGGCCCGTAACGCCCCGTGAGCAGCGTGTAACGCGATGCTCCGCACGTCGGTGCTTGAACGTAATGCCGATGAAACGCCCGCCCACGCGCCGCCAGTGCATCAATGTTCGGCGAGTGAATGTAATCCACGCCGAAACTTTTCAGCTCCGGCCGCAGATCATCCACGCAAATGAGCAGAACATTGGGCCGTTGGTTAATGGACTTGGCCGGCAACAGCAA
>WTHG01000477.1 GCA_011523245.1 Verrucomicrobiales bacterium
CGCCTGAATATACGCTTGAGCCCGATCAGTAGCATTCGCGCGAAGTGAGGTCACCTTGGCTAAGATAAGTTCATCAAGGAGTTGTTTTTTAATAAACGGCTCCATCTCCAGTGGCACGTCCACTCCATTGACCGCCCGAGATAGGACAAAGCGACGAAAAGCCCCGTCCAATTCATCCTGTTTGATATTGAACCCTAGACCGCTGGCCACCACCTTAGCGGCCCCTATAGCGGGCTCAATTAGAAATACGCTGCACAAGAGTGCTAGCCACAGGCGTCCGTGCCATTTCATGATTTTAAATACGAATTAAAGCGAAATCACCTTTACGTTGGTGATGTCCGAATCTTGAGCCACGGTGTCCAGCAAGGCTGCTGGGGGGGCGTGATCCAGATTCAGCAGCATCAGTGCCTCGCCGCCCTCCTCGTCACGGTTCAGGCTCATATTGGCGATGTTCACCTGATGCTCGCCCATCAGTGAGCCAATGTAGCCCACCATCCCGGGTTTGTCGACGTTATTCATGAGGAACAATACTCTGTCTGCGGCAGCTTCCACGTTGCGTCCGTTGATGCGCACGATGCGTGATTGACCGCCAAAAAAGGTACCACCGGCGGACACAACACTCCCGTCTTCGGCCGTGGCTTCCACATGCATCCACTCTGCGTAATCCGGCCCTTCATGGGCCTTTACTTCCTCTACCATGATGCCCAGTGAACTGGCCATGGCGCGGACGTTAACTTGATTGGCCTCGTTGCCGCCGGCGGATTCTAGGAAGCCCTTGATGACAAACCGCGTCACCGGATCAGCCGGCACTTCGGCTGCTTTGCCGCCGTAGGTAATCTTCAATTGCTTGTTCCGTTGGGAGCCCAGCTGGGCCACCAGTTTGCCGAGCTTCTCGCCCAGATTGAGATACGGCTTCACCGCCTCATAGGCCTTCGCGTCGAGGCTGGGCATGTTCACCGCGTTGCGCACGGCGCCGTTGACGAGAAAATCAGTAATCGCTTCGGCGACTTCAATACCCACACTTTCCTGCGCTTCTTTAGTGCTCGCACCAAGGTGCGGGGTCATCACAATATTGGGCTCGGCGCGCAATGGCGATTCTTCGGGGCATGGCTCGGTCTCGTACACGTCCAGCGCGCAACCAGCCACTTTGCCGCTCTGCACGGCTGCTACGATGTCGGTTTCGTTGATGATCCCGCCGCGGGCGCAATTTACGAGAAACACGCCGTCTTTCATCCGGGCAATGCTCTCGGCATTGATCATGTCCCGCGTCTGGTCAGTCAACGGCATATGCACCGTAATGAAATCCGAACGCTCCATAAGCTCGTCGAGTTCCAGTAATTCCACCTGCAATTCCCGCGCCTTGCTCAAGGATAAGAATGGGTCATACGCCAACACGCGCATACCAAAGGCAATTGCCCGGCGGGCCACTTGACCGCCGATTCGGCCCATGCCGCAAATACCGAGGGTTTTGCCACTCAGTTCCGTGCCGGCATATTTCTTGCGATCCCATTTGCCGCCTTTCATGGAGAGATGCGCCTGCGGGATGTTCCGGGCCAGCGCCATCATCATGGAAAAGGTCAATTCAGCGGTGGAGATGGTGTTGCCCGCCGGCGTATTCATCACCACGATGCCCCTGGAAGTGGCGTAATCCACATCCACATTATCCACGCCCACACCGGCCCGCCCCACGGCACGGAGCTTGGGGGCCTTGTCCATTACCTCCGGCGTGATCTTGGTGGCAGACCGAACCACGATGGCCTCGGCTGTGGCGAGGAGTTCATCGGTGAGCCCCCCGTCCACCACGGTGACCTGAAGTTCCGGGCTGGCTTCCAATGTGGCCACGCCTTTAGGGGAAACATTATCGCAAACGAGTACTTGCATCGGCGGGCGCAGTCTAGGGACGGGCTGGGGCAGTGTCAAACCACGCTCGTAATTCCTGACCCAATCGTTCCACCGGTAGGCCCACCACATTCGTCAATGAACCATGAACCGCTTCCACTATCCATTCGCCCTTCTCTTGCACTGCGTAGGCACCAGCCTTGTCCAGTACCGGCACGGCATTTAGATAGGCATTGATCTGCCGCGCGGATAAATCCCGGAAACGCACACGCGTGGTTACAGAAAATATCCGTTGTCGTTCCTCCTCCACCAGTGCGCAGGCAGTGGTTACCTGATGGGTCTGCCCACTTAATCGTCTCAACATCCGTCGCGCCTCCGCTATGCTGTTCGGTTTCCCCAGTAAATCATCGCCCAAATGCACCAACGTATCCGCCCCCAACACCGTCTCCTTCGGATGGCCCTTTGCGACAGCACTGGCTTTAGCAAGCGCATTGCGGCGACAAATCGCTCGCGCTGCTCGGCCCTGGCCATGCTCTTCCTCCACGTCGGCGGTGAGCACGCGAAATTTGACACCCATTTGCTCGAGCAATTCCCGACGACGCGGTGAGCCAGAGGCCAAAATAATCCGCCTCACGCCAAGGCCTCCCGAAAATCAGCCAGCTTCTGCTCAAATACAGCCGCCTCCAACACCGGCTTTGTAGTGGAAAAATCCATTGCCGGCCCTAACTCAATCCACGATTTGCAACCACCGTATTCTTCCAGCATCGGTAAATCCAACGGAGACGCCAGTTGCCGAATCCGGACAGCCATCGCGTAGATACCCTGATCGCGCCCCCAATCAAACCGTTCGGCAATTACGTCGTCCCGCCAAATGTGTTGCCCCGCCAAGCGTTTGGCCGCAGCCAAAGATTCCAACCGGCGCGCCTCCACGACTTCTGCGGCGTGCTGGATGCGCAATACATCCTCAGGTGGAAACAGCATTGCCCCAAACCGTGTCGCAGCCTCCGGCACCACGCCTTCGGCCTGTTGGTGAAAGCGCGTGGGAAACAGCCAGAACCGCTCATGCTCCGCTTGGAACCCGCCTCTTCCCTCGGCAATGCCGCCCTTGCGCAGGATGACGATTTGCTCCCCCTGCCCCAGCGCCTCCACGATCACGGCCCATTCCTTAAAGGCTGTCTGCACCATTTCCACGCGCGGAGTCTAGGCCCCCGCCCCAAAAAGTCGAGTCAGGCAAGCTTGCTTCCTGAAGGGGTTTTCCGTATACCAAACCAGCAACACATCTGGCCTCATGAGTTCTGATACCTCCTCCGCAAAACCGCTTTCGAGCGGGCTCAACTTCCAACTTTCCACCATGATGTTTCTCCAGTATGCCATCTGGGGAGCCTGGCTGCCATTACTCTGGCCGTTCCTGTCCGGCCACCGCGGTTTCACGCCCGCGGAAATCGGCAATATGTTTGCCATTGGCGCAGTGGGCGCCATCGTGGCTCCGTTCATTGCCGGACAAATTGCCGACCGCTGGTTCAACACGGAAAAATTCCTCGGCATCAGCCATATCCTCGGCGGTATTCTAGTGTGGCAACTGGCCTCATTGGAAACCTACAAGAGCTTTCTGATCTTTTCCTTGCTCTACTCACTCATTTATTCGCCCACGCTTTCCCTAACCAATTCACTGGCATTCCACCACCTGCCCGATCGCGACCGGGATTTCGGAAAAATTCGGGTATGGGGCACTATCGGCTGGATCGTGGTGGGCATCGGCATCGGCCAATGGCTGCTTGCAAACTGGTCCCCCGACAGCAAAGAACCAGCCAAGGGAATCACTGTTGAAGCCATCTACGACGACCCAAACACCAATATTGCAAAAGCGATAGAAGCGAACCCCTCGCAGTTGACCGGCATTTTGAGCACCAATTTAATTCAGAGTGCGGAACAATCGGCATGGATCGACGTGTTATCCAAAAAGAAAATTGACATCCCAAAACACACTGTGGATGAAGAGGAGAAAACCGATTTTAATGCCGTTCAAACTCTCATCGAAAATGAAAACCCAGACGATGTGAGGACAGCGGTTCTAGCCCAAGTTGGCAAAGACATCAAAAGCCGGACCCAAGCAGCCGGCATGGCCGATGCCTTTAAGCTCAGTGGCCTGTTGGGAATCGTGATGGGCATATTCTGCTTCTTTCTACCTTCCACGCCACCAGCCAAAGAGGAAAAGAAAAGCGCGATCGGTGGTGCTCTGGATGCGATCCGCCTCCAACCATTGCTCACGCTCTTCCTCATTGCCGTTCCTATCAGCTGCGTTCACCAGTTTTACTTTGTGCACACGGCTCCATTCCTCGGGCAGTTCCAGAACCAGGCTGAGGGCTTCATTGATATCGTCAACAAAATCGTCGGAGTCGGCGGTGGCGGATTAATGACCATCGGTCAAATGGCCGAGATCGGCGTACTGGCGCTGATCCCCTTGTTCGCTAAAAAGTGTTCCCGCAAAGCCCTTCTCTGTGTCGGCATAGCGGCGTATGCATTGAGAATGTTCCTATTCGCATACGGCCCGAATTTCCCGGAGACAGCTCAATTACCCGCCATCATTCTAGGTATTGCAATGCACGGCCTGTGCTTTGGCTGCTTCATCTTTGTGGCCTTCATGGTGGTGGATGAGGAATGTGCCGCCGATGTCCGTGCCAGCGCCCAAAGCCTGTTTAATCTCGTGATCGTCGGCATCGGTA
>WTHG01000088.1 GCA_011523245.1 Verrucomicrobiales bacterium
GGAGGGCGTAAGCCATTCCCTGCTCACTGGGGTGCACCACCTCGCATTCAAACCAAAGATCTGCGTCCTCTACCTGGCGGCTACGGGACGGGCAGCAGCACGCTCGCCGGCTGGATTCGGATGAACATGGAAAAGGACGCTAAGAAAAAACGTCCGAAACCGAGCAAGGAATTTGATGCCCGCCATCCTGCGGGGAGCTTCGTGCCGGGGCGCTTGTTGGTAGGCATGGAAAAAGGCCATACTCAAGAGCAGTGTCAAAAAGTACTCGCCGGGGCTATTCCCGGCCTCGTGGTTACTAAGGGAATGTTTAATAACACAATTCTGGTAATTGCTTTGCCAAATACGATCAATGAGGAACAGGCCATAGCTGCCTTGAAAAAGGTGCAGGGCGTTAAATACGCTGAGCTTGATGGGGTTGTCTCAATCCAAAGTGGGGCCAAGCCAGGAGTGGGAGTCGGTCCCGGAATCCAAATTCAACCGCGCATTCAGCGCTAGGTTAGGGTCAGGAAGATTGACTATCCAAAGCGGCTTTGGCCTTGGCTTTGGCGACTTCCGCTTTTTTGGCAATCTCGTCGGCACTAGGGAGGCTTTGCAAGACCTCAAGAGGGATATCGATATCGGCCTCTGCAGCAAGTTTGGTTAGGCATTTGGTACGCTCACCAAGAGCTTTATCTGAGCTACGCTCTTTAGAGAATCGGCTTCGGGCGCGTTGACTTCGGTCACGGAGCATTTGATAGACATCACCGCCAAGCAGGGCAGAGATATCAATCTTCATCTTCTCACGATTCAGATCGCCATCGCTCACCACATCGCCGTTGATCGGGCCGCTTTTGTATTTTGGAAACATGATCGCCGCTTCGGGGCACACGCGGCTGCAAGCGGGACAATTGGTTTTGCAGTTGTCGTTGTTCTGCACCTGAATCTGCTGATCGTCATCCGTGCCGTATACATCAAACAAACAAAACGAGAGACACTGCATGCAGTTGGTGCAGCGGTCGAAATCAATAACCGGAAACCACGGCTTCCATTCGCCGTGCTTGGCCGATTGCGTGGATTCGCGCTCGGCTTCGACCAGTGCCGTGACGGCCTCAGCATTGAGTCCTGTGATATCGCGAAACGCCACCGTTACTGCGCCATTTGCATCCACCGCCTCGGGGGCTTGACCGTTTTCAAACCGGCCGAGCACGAGCAGGGCGCTGTCATCCGCCGGCGCCACTGCCCCCGCTCCGGCGCAGGTGACGGCATAGCCCTGCTCCAGCAGCGCGGTGACCGTGGCCACTCGGTCCACGGCATCCAGCGAGGCGGCACCGTCGCCCTCATAGAGGACAATACGTAGGGTGGTTTCGTCAGCAATCGCCATTGTTAAATTTTCTTTTCGCCTTCAGTCGCCGCCACCGAGCCGTCGGCGGGTAGATTCGGCTCCACTGCATCGTTCAATACCGCGGTGGTGGCGTCATCCGCTGATAGCTCGCGCATGTTGACCACTTCAGTGCGATCAGCAGACAGGCCGGCCTGGCAACTACCGAAAAGCCATTTCACCGCGCGCGGATAACAGGCGGCAATCTTCACCGGCTCCTCACCGGCGGCCAATCGCTTCAGCGACGGATCGCGGCGCGCGGACATTTCACACAAATCCGCCACGGCTTCAAAAGCCTGGCCGGATTGGCACAAGCCATCCAACACGCCCTGCTTCACTTCATCAGGCACAACGCGTGCGTAGTTGCAGTGACAAAACAAAATGCGGGGCTGATCGGCCATGGGTTGAAAAGACTAAGGGCGTTGGGGGAATTTGCCAATCGTGGAAGTCAGGCCAGATCGGTGACCCGATGGGTGGGCTCGGGTTTGCCGGGGCGAAAGTGTTCCAGGTGATCAAGGTTGGTGACAAGCTGCTTAGGTGCAGCGGCGAGGGCGGTTTCCACGGCGGCGCGGAGGGTTTCGGGATCGCCTTCTGCGCGGAGGTTGATGATGAGCTGACCACTTTCAATGGGGGCATCCAGATCAGCGGAGAGTTCGGGCACAAAATCATTGCGGACTAGATTGATGATGGCGACGTCTCCGCCGAGCCCGGCATCAGGGCTGAGCGTCATCTTGAGGTGGGCAATTTCCGCGCCCTGTTCGCTGAGGTGTGTTTGCATGGTGGCGGCAAATTGTTGCAGCACGGGGCGCGCCTCGAATTCTTCGGAGCCGGCCAATTGTACGGTCGCATTAAGCCAGCCAAGCAACGCTTCGCCTTCGGCGTACACTTCGTAATCCACCTCCATCACATTGCGCGCGATTTGTTCGGCGTCAGTGATGCGGGTAAACCACGTATCCAAACCCTCGCCGGTGCGTGCAGAGATTTGCAGCACTTCGGCATTGGGAAATTCCTCGGCGAGCTTGGCCTGAAGAGTGGTGAGGGCGTCCGGCTCGAGGAGATCGGTTTTGTTGATGACGATCAGGTCGGCTTCCTCGAGTTGCTTGCGGTAGATATAAATGACCTTCTCGGAAAACTGTCCGCCTTCGCTCAATCCAAACACACGCGCCGCGCGCACGGGATCAACTAACACGCTGAGCGGCGCGATGCTGAATTCGTCACCGTAAATGCGCCGGAGCGGATAAGTAACCGTGGCCACGAGATCGGTGCAGCTGCCCACTGGTTCCGCGATGAACACATCCGGTCGGGTGCTCTCGGTCAGCTTGCCGGCGGCATCGACCAGTGAATTGAACCGGCAACAAAAACAGCCGCCAGGAATTTCCTCTGTGGCAAAACCCTTGGATCGTAGCATTGCGGTGTCCACCAGCTCGCGACCTTGATCATTGGTGATCAGGCCCACCGTACATCCGGCCGCGCTCAGGTGCTCAGCCAGCGCCGCGACGCTGGTGGTTTTGCCGGCGCCAAGAAATCCGCCGATCATGATGTAGCGCGCTTTACTCAATATCTTTCCCTTTCTCCGCCTCTTGTTGCTCGAGCATTTTGTCGATGGTGCTGTTCAGGATAGCGGCATAACCCTCGGCGTCGATGCATTTGTCGTCGAGTTTGCCGTCCACCTCATAAAGCCAGCCGTCCTCGTAGGGTTTACGATTTATTAGGGCTATATCCTTTTGCAGTGCGGGATTAGTGCCGCAAAATTCTCCTTCGGCAAAGGCGTACACATCGCTGATCGCTTTGAAGCCCTCCACCCAGCCAAGGATCTGTCCAGGCGTTACCGGGTTGCCTGGCTGCACCTCAAAACCGTGATCCACCATATCGCCCAACATTCGGGTGGCGAATTTCGTGAACCCAACCCGCAATACGCCCTCTACTTCGCGCGCCCAAAAATGCGATGGACTGTATCGGCAATCCAACGGCAGTCGCGTCGCAAAATGCGTACGTTTAAACAAAAGCGTGTTGCTAGAGCCAGCCATCAGCCGCGAAGGTTTCGGATTCATCGCTCAGAGGCAAGCCACAAAAGGCTCGAATGACATCCGCTGCTGCGTATCCTACCGATCCCATGTTGTACTTCGACCACAACGCCACTACTCCACTGTGCGACGCTGCCAAAGAGGCGTGGTTGGAGGCCAGCGAGCAGTTTGTGGGTAACCCCTCAAGTCCGCACCGGCTTGGGGCTCGGGCAGACCGCGCTCTAGCTGCCGCACGTGAGCAATTGGCGGCGTACTTGGGCTGCGGTTCGCTGGATATCGTATGGACCTCCGGCGCCACTGAATCCAACAACCTCGTCATGCATCATTACGAGCAGGCGTTGGCGCCGGGGGAGGAAGTGTGGCTCTCAGCCATCGAGCATCCATGTGTAATCGAGTCGGCCCAACGCCATTTCGGCGACCGTGTACGCACCCTGCCTGTGACCGCTGGTGGCGTGCTGGATGTAGACACCCTGCGCGTGCGGCTGGCCAAGCAACGCCCCGGCCTCATCGCCGTAATGGCCGCTAATAATGAAACTGGCGTGCTGCAGCCCTGGACCGAGGTCCACGATTTGTGTCTCTCCCACAAAGTCCCTTTCTTCTGCGATGCCGCGCAATGGATTGGCAAACTACCGGCGAAAGGTTTGGGTGAATGCGATTTTGTGAGCGGTTGCGCTCATAAATTTGGCGGCCCCAAAGGCGTCGGGTTTCTGAAATGTCCGAGCCACGGCCCCGTGCGTTCTCAGCTCGTTGGCGGTCCCCAGGAAGAAGGCCGGCGCGCCGGTACAGAGAATGTCGCCAGCGTACTTTCCATGATGGCCGCCCTGAAGGAACGTGAAATGCTTCTGGCGGAGTCTGAGACACAGGAGAAAGAGGCCTGGCGAAATGCATTTGTAATGAGCCTTGCCGGCGCGAAAATTCTAGGTCAAGGCGAAGGCCGTTTATGGAACACGGTGAGCGCACTTTTGCCTGGCGATTGCCGCGCGCGCTGGGTGGTGAAGCTGGACAAGGCGGGGTTTGCCGTCTCTACCGGCAGCGCCTGTGCCAGCGGCAAGGAGGCTCCGAGCCACGTACTCACCGCCATGGGCGTGGCTGCAGACGAAACCGACCGTGTCGTCCGCTTCAGCAGCGGCTGGGAAACCACTGCCGAAGACTGGCAAGCACTCACCAAAGGCG
>WTHG01000086.1 GCA_011523245.1 Verrucomicrobiales bacterium
ACACTCAGCCCACGCTCTGGGGCACCACCGATGCCGAACGCTGGGGTGCGCTGGATGCGGCCATGCAACAGCTAGAGGGCCAATGGGGCAGCGACACGGTTCTTACCGGCGCGCAGTATGCCCTGCGGTATCAGGACGTCACGCACTCGAATCCTAAACCCAAGTGCCCCTTCGTGCCCGCTCGCGAAATGGCGCAGAAGTTATGGGGCGAAAAACTGGAGCAGCTGAGTCAACACCACGGCGGCATCAGCAAGCGCTAGCGTTAATCGAAGAACACCTGTTCGGCGGTGCGGCGGAGAATCCAGTCTTTGTCTTCAGCATTCAGGAATGCCAGTCGATCGCGTACGAAGGCGATGGAGGCGGCGTAGGTGTTGCCGTCATTCAATTGATACGGGCAATCGCTGGCCCACATGAGGCGGCGGGGGCCAAAGGCATCGAAGAGCGCCTTCACCTTGGGCGCCTGTTCGTCGTAGGGAGGTTTCTTGGCGCCGAAAGCGTAGAAAGCGGACACTTTCACGTGCACATTGGGATACTTGGTCAGCGCGCAAAGTTGCTGCAGCCGGTCGTCTTGGCCGAGATCCACGCGGGCGCAATGATCGATCACCACCGGGGTCTCGGGAAATTGCCGGCACATGGGATCGAGCGAAGGAATAAACTCCGGCCGAATCAGCGGGCACATGGCAATGTGATGCTCTGCGCCAGCTCGCCACATGGTTTTCATGGTATCACTTTCCAGCCAACGTGGGTTGTCCTCCGGCTTGATACGATAGCCAGTGATGCCCAGCGCTCGATTGGCGCGTAGACGTTCAGCAATGCGGCCGGCCGTGCGGTCCAGTGCGCCGACTACGGCAAACACCCCAGGATGCGCTGCCACGGCGTGAGTATAGTAGTCGTTGTCAAACCCGTGATAGCGCCGGTGCGAAATGAGAACGTGGCGTGTGACCCCTTCGGTGTGGCCAAGTTTGATAAGATCCTCAGCGGTAAAACTGCGAGGCGCGAGATCTTCAATCGTCACGCCTTTCCGTAGAGGAAAGCGATCAATTTGGGTGGTCCAGATATGGCTATGCGCATCGATGTGCCCGCGCGTTAAACGCCTTGGAGAGACGCAACTTGCCAGACCGGCCGCCGTCAAAGTAAGTGCCTGTCGCCGGTTCATTTCTGTTCAGGGGCTTTCGGTCGGGCGTCGTCGTTGGAGACTTTTAAAGTAAATGAATGAAACACTTCCTGTCCACTGGCGTCGGTAAGGGTGAGGATCACGCTGGTCGGGCCGGGCTCAATATCGGTGGGCACTTTCCAAGTTAGGCGGTTGCGCTTGAGCTTCATGCCTTCGGGGCCGCTGTCGAGCGAGATACGCACCTTACCACGGGCCGAGCGCGTGGCGATGTCGTAGGTGAAGGTTTCACTGGCAGCAATGGCGCGGGCCGGAACCGATTCCACAAACAGATAATCAATACTGGATTTCTGTAGGATATCAACGATCGACAGCTTGCGGAGAACAATCTCATCGTTGGTGGTAGGTAAGGTGATCAGGAGATTGGCTGTGGGCAGAAAGAATACGCGCTGATCAAGCGGCACGGAGCGACCGAAGGTGCCGGTCAATTCCTCCAGATCCGGAATGGTGGTGAGCAGTTGACGGTCATTGGCGGTAAAGATCGACAGGGTGGGGTGCGTCTTTGGTGTTTGGCCGTAGTACGGTCCCACCCCTTTGACGCCGAGGATATATGCCGGGTGCAGCGCGGGCAGACAGCGTAGGCCATCAAAGCGGTTCTTATTCAGCTTTACCAACTCCTGCGAATACACGCCGCTGGAGGTGAGCACCAGTGAACCGTCTGCGCTGGGGATGAGATATCCGGCAGAAGCGTGCTGGCTGCGCATGGAATATTTATTGCCCTCGAGAGTGAGTAGTCGGATGCCGTTTGGCGAGATACGTGGCACCCACGCGGTGAACGCCATGCCGTCGGCAGAGGCGCGGATGATCGCAGGATACTGCGGGTGCGATCCCCATAAATTATCCGGTTCGGAATATGACACACGCTTGAGTGTTTGTGGATCATAAAAGCGGAGCCCCTTTCGGGTGTTCAGCATCACTGGACCCGCCGAAGCGTAGCCCATGGCGAGTTGATCAATTTGGCCGGGTTCATCCAAAGCCAGCGTGAGGCCCTTTTGAAATGTTTTGAGATCCCAGCGTTGAATTACCCTGTGATCGCGGGATACCACCACGAGATGATGCATGCCACCGGCGATAAGCAGATCATCCCCGCCCATCGGCAAATACTTGGTGATCTTCGCTTGGGTTACATCAAAGATCGCCAGTTTTCGGTGCTTGGCCAGATGAAATACCAGATAACGGCCGCCGCCCGCCACCGTCACACTCGTCGTTGGCGCCGGCAGTTTCTTGCGGATTAGGCCGCTCTCAGGAAACTCGGGCGCCTTGAGGTGAGGCGCCGCAGCGAGGGAGGGGGCGGAGGAAGGTGCAGCACAACCAAGAGCCACCATGGCCAGAGCCATCATCGCGGGTTTCATCAGGCAAAACTTGCGACATATTTTTCCCGCGCGCAAGCACGGGAAGCAAACTTTAAGGGGCCGGTTGTCGTCGCTTTTCCAGTAGCTTGGAATAGGCAATTTGGCCGGCTGTGACTTGTTCGGTGGTCATCCGAGCATGGACGCGGCGTTTGGCCTCCAGCGCAGCTTGGTGCTTACCATCAATCGCAGCAACCTGAAACCAAGCATAGGCCTGAATAATATTCTGCTCAATGCCTTCGCCTTGGGCATAGCGGTGGCCGATTTGAAATTGTGCATCCGGAACATCTTGCTCAGCCGCGCGTAGAAACCATTGGGCTGCTTGCTCGGCATTAGCTTCCACGCCTTGCCCCACTGCATACAACACGCCAAGTTGATATTCGGCCACGGGAAGACCTTGCTGAGCCGCCTTGTCAAACCAACTAAAGGCGGTGGCATGGTTTGCCGGAACACCACGGCCTTCGGTATGTAATACACCAAGCATGTGTTGGGCCTCAGGCAGATTTTGTTCGGCCGCCTTGCTGTACCATTGAACGGCGAGGGTGATATCCTGTTGCAATCCGGCTTGGCCGTGCTCATGGAGGTAGCCGAGATTGTATTGGGCCTGGGGGACACCTATTTCGGCGGCCTTTAAATACAGGGACGCCGCTTCCTCGGGGTGACCGGTTTGATCCTTGTGCAGGGCCAGATTGTACGTCGCCACACCGTCATCCGCCGCCGGAACCGTGGCCGGCGGTGATTGCGTGAGGTTTGTTTCCAGCGTGGGCAAGGGCAGGGCGGTGTGGTTGGTGCTGGCGGGTTGTCCGGTGAGGATTACCTCGGGCGGAGGTGGTGTATCGCCTCCAGGCATCATACCGCAACCCAGCCAAAACATCCCCAATGAACCCGTCATAAAACCAATGATGAATTGCCCTCGCATAACAATCGGAGCTTACCGCGAAGTGCCAAGACGAGCAAGAGTGTTCCGGTTGTTCAGGAATTTGAACAAAGCGGTCAGTTTTCCTCGGATTTAAAATTCGCTTCGCCCATTTCGGCGCGGAGAGATTCGAGATCAGCCTCAGTGAGTTGGCGAGCGACGGCGTCCAGGTTTTTGCCGGCCTTGCGGTCGCCCTGATTGGCGGCCTGAAAGAAGAACCGATAGGCTTGTTTGTGATCCTGTTCCACGCCGTCACCGGTGTAGTAGCGGGCGCCCATATTGTTTTGGGCGAGCATATGGCCGGCGGCCGCGGCTTGTTCGAGCCATTCCACGGCGATGTCGTCGTCGAGATCCACCTCCATTCCGAGCGCGTGGCGCCAGCCCATTTCGTATTGGGCCTCCACATCGCCGGCCGTGGCCTTGGCTTCCAATGTTTCCAAATCAAACGGTGCGTCTTCGCTGGGTTCGGAATCTAATGTACTCACGACCGAAGGGTGCGGGGAATGGCTCCGGCTGTCGATCAAGAAGGCGTGGATTGCGAGCAGCCGCAGCAGGATTGGCCGTGCTTGGCGAGTCGCCAGTAGTTGTAGGGCCAGGGGGTGAGGAAGCCCGCCAGCCACATGGGCGGCAACACCCACCAAGTCAGCCGTGCGCCGCCCGTGAGGGCCCAGTCCATGGCATTCATCGCGGTTTCCATGCCGATCATGCTGATCAGGCTCATGCCTACGGCTGTGCGAAAGGCGGTCTTCAACGGTTGTGTCCGGCTGAGGATGATGGTTTCTAGAATAATGCTGGTGCAAATGCCGGCGGTCATTGCCAGAGCCATCACGTTCATGGGATGGGCCTCGGCGTAGGTGGGGTTGAAGTGCTGGAATCCGAGGATCACGCCGAGGTCGCCAATGCTGCAGCCGATCAGACACCACATGGTGTTGTAGGCCGATTCCTTCCAGAGCGCGGTTTGTTTCCAGTCCATGTTATCGATCTTGGCTATCCATCACAAAGGTGACAGGGCCGTCGTTGGTGAGTTGTACCTCCATCATCGCGCCGAATTCGCCGGTCTGCACCGGCACCTCCAGCGCGCGGAGTTGTGCGCAGAAATAGTTGTATAAC
>WTHG01000092.1 GCA_011523245.1 Verrucomicrobiales bacterium
TGGTACGGTCGAGCCACTGCGTCTGCCATCAACTCGGCCAAATCCTTGTAAGGCGAATCATCAGCTACCGCCACCACGACCCCACTTCTGCCCGTGGCAGCGATCGGTGTGAAATCCGCCGGCCCCCAATCAGCGTTGCCGTAATGTTGCGCCGTGTACATCCCGTCGTGCAGGCAAAGAATTGTGTAGCCATCCGGCTCGGCCTCCAATGCCGCTCGGCTGCCGATCGTGCCGCCCGCACCCCCAATGTTTTTCACCACGAACGATTGCGGTGCAAGGTCATGCTCACGAATCGCCTTTAGAAAAATGCGAACAAATGTGTCGCTACCGCCGCCGGCCGCAAAGGGAACGATCACGGTAATCGGTTTCTCAGGAAATGGCGCAGCCCAGATCCAAGATCCACTACACCAAAGGATCATCGTTGCAATGACCCGAATGTTTCCCCTGAATCTCATGCGTGCCGAAACCGAGAGTGTCCTCGCTAGTGTGCTTCGGTCAATCGCTTCTTCAACTCATCATGAAGTGGATCGGCAGCAAGGTTGGTCCATTCGTGGGGATCGTTTTGCAGATCGTAAAGCTCCTCCTCGCCGTTGGCGTAGCGGAGGTAGCGCCAGCGGATGGTGCGGTGGGAGACATTGCCCTTGTCAAAAGTGGTGGTCAGCACGCGGCCGGTTGCCTTGGCTGGATTGCGCAAAAGCGGCAGGAGCGATTGGCCGTCGAGTTTATTCGGGGCGGACAAACCGCAGGCTTCGGCGAGCGTGGGATAAAGGTCGATGAGGCCGACCGGCTGGGCGCAACGCGAGCCGCCGGCAGCAAAGCGCTTGGCCAAGCGCTTGGGCGGCACGATCATGAGCGGCACGCGAGTGGAGCGCTCCCAACCGGTCCACTTGCCCCAGTGCTCCTTCTCGCCGAGATGCCAGCCGTGATCACTCCAAAGAACGATCCAGGTATTAGCCGCTGCGTCGGATTGATCGAGGGCATCAAGTAGGCGGCCAATTTCGTGATCCACGTAAGTGGTGCACGCAAGGTATGCCTCCACTGCCGCCCGCCATTGCTGATGTTTCAAAACCGTAGCGTGACTGCCAGCGGTGACAGCCTCAATGGCCCATTTGCGGCCGGCCGGGCCGATGTCTTTCAGGTCGTCCTTGCGGATCGGCGGCAATTTGCCGGGAGTTTTCTTGAACCGCTCGAAATATTTCTGAGGCGCGAAGAGCGGGGTATGCGGACGATAATATCCCACGCCAAGGAAGAACGGTTTCTTTGATCCCAATTCATGATTCAATTTATTGATGGCCCACGAGGTGATTTGGGTGTCGCCGAAATCACTGTCCGGCACATCAAACCCACCCCAGTCGAAGGATTCACCAGCCACCGAATGGGGCGTCCGATCCGATGGCATCCGGTTGATGGGCAGCACCACCGTACGCCCGCGGCTGTCCTTGAGCACATGGCGCGGATTGTCCGTGCCCTTGCTGGGCAGCTCTGCCTTGGTGTAAGGCACAGCCTTTTTCGGAAATGGACTCCACCGTTGGTTCACACCGTGATATTCCTCGAATAACTCAGGCACCGTACTGTGCAACATTTTGCCCGTACCCAGTGTTTGATAGCCCGCCTCGCGAAAAGCGTAGGTCAACAGCTTGGCCTTAGGCGCAGCCTTTTCAATTCGCATACTATCGTTGGACCACACCCCTGTGCGCGCCGGCATCAATCCGCTGAACACCGCCGCCCGCGAGGGATTGCAGGCCGGTGCCGCACAATGCGCGTTAGTGAACAGTACCCCGCGTTTGGCCAAGCGATCCATGTTCGGCGTCAACGCCTGCGGATGCCCCTCAAGGCAACCAATCCAGTCATTCAAATCATCAACTGCGATGAATAAGACATTTGGTTTAGCTGCCAAAACGGGAAAAACAATTAGCACCAGTGATACAAGGAGAATACGTTTAATCATCACCGATTTATTGAGTTAAGATTCCAAGCTGCAGGTAAGGCATTTTCCGGATCGTCTACCGACGGCTTTTGGGGAGTTCCAGGCGTTCCTTAGAAAAAACGTTGCCGGTGGGTTTGGCCGGGAGGGTGGCTTTCCAATCGGCAATTTGTTGGAGGAGACCCTGGACCACGGCCGGCTTTTGTTGGGCGAGATCATTTTTCTCGAGAGGATCAGTGGCGAGATCGTACAGTTCGGCGTAACTGGAATCGCGGTTGGTCATAAGCTTCCAGTTTTGGTGAACAATAGCGTAAGAAACCCAGTGGTACGGTCGGGCCTTTTGGATAGGCCAGCTAGACTGCATCTTCCAAAATAATGGTTTGGACCGAAGGTGTTGACCTTTACCTTGGAGCGCCTTCACTTGGCTGAGACCATCAGGACGATAGCCTTTAGGGAACTTCGCACCAGCCAGCTCACAGAAAGTGGGGAGGAGATCCACGGCGGAGAAAATTGATTGAGCGTCCACCTTGCCGGCCGCGATTTTACCAGGCCAACGAGCGATGAAGGGCACACCAATACCGCCCTCGAACAAGGCTGCCTTATAGCCTTTGCGATCGCCCGTGATGCCTTTGGCCGCACCGATGCCATAACCGGCCCCGGTGGCGGTGTCGTGCATCAGCGTCAGTTCAGTGACGCGGCTGGCTCGAGCGGGCCCGTTGTCCGAGCTGAAGATGACGAGGGTGTTATCGGTCAGCTTCAAGCGGTCCAAAGCATCCAACACCTCGCCAATGCGGTCATCGGCGTGGGACAGGACGGAGGCGTAGATGTTGTCCGGCTCTTCAAGGTCGCGGAAACGCCAACGGTATTTGGGGACAGTGTGAAAGGGCGTGTGCGGTTCGTGAATCCAAAGGTTGATGAAGAATGGCTTTTGTTCACGGTGACTTTTCTCAATGAACCGGATCGCATGCTGGGCGTCTTCGTGGACAGGCATTTGTTCACCTGCGCAGTTGAAGGCGCCGTAGGCATCGTAGCCGTAGGCACTCGGGAGCGGAGAATCGGGAATCATGTTGTTGGCGAGGTGCCATTTACCGAAGTGAGCGGTTCGATAACCGGCCTGTTGCAGCATACGCGGCAGAAGCGGCGCCTTTGTACTGAGCCAATCCGGCATGTTGCGCTTGGCGTTGCTGGGCACCCAGGCGAAATGGCCATCGATGTTGTAGCGGGCGGGGAAATGACCGGTCATCACGGCCGTACGACTGGGCGAACACACGCCGCTTGCGACTGAGAAGCGGTAAAAGTCCGTTCCCTCTCTGGCCAAGCGATCGATGTTGGGGGTCTTGACGTAAGGATGGCCGTGACAGCTCAGGTCACCCCAGCCCCAGTCATCAGCAAATATAAAGACAATGTTGGGCTGTTCCGCCGCAGGCGCGTTCACGCCGACCAGCGCAAAAAGAAAACCGGAAAGAAGACGAGACAAACGACGTTTCATGATGGCTTATTTATAGGGGAATTAGGCTCGGAGCAATTCCCAGAGAGTGCCGGCCTCGAGGATGCGCATCCGGTAAAGGAAACCGCAGCAAGAATACCAGCCGCTATGAGTTGAGTTCCGTTCATTAGAGGAAGTAAGTCTGGCAACTAATTGATTGCAGATTACTCACCGATCCAAGTCCGTGTATTGTGCTGACCGGCTTTCAGTTCCTGCAGGCGGCGTTTCAGGTATTCGCCGGAAAGTTTGCGGGCCTTTTCGCGGTCGGCGGCGTCGTAGTCCCAGAATTCCTGCACGACCTTTTCGGCGGCGGGATAGTGGCTGCCGTCGTCGCCGACGGTCTTGCGCAGGGCGGCGAGTTGTTTTTTGAGACGGTCGCGCATCTTGGCGTAGGCGGGGTCGTCGTAGAGGTGTTTGAGTTCAGCGGGGTCTTTTTTCAGGTCGTACAACTCCCAGGCGGGCGGGGTTTGGTAGCCGCCGTCGTAGTTGCAGCCGTAGTAGTAGACGAGCTTGTGGGTCTTGGTGCGGATGGCCATCACGCCAGGGTTGTCGTGGTGGGCCATGTGCATCCAGTAGCGGTAGTAGGCGGCCTGCTTCCAGCCCTTGGGTTCCTTGCCGGTTTCGCAAATGCTCTTGAAGGAGCGACCCTGCATGGAGGCCGGCGCAGGAATGCCGGCAAAGTCGAGCATCAGTGCGGGAAAGTCAACGTTCTCCACGATAGCGTCGCTGCGCGCGCCAGCCTTGATGGACTTTGGATACCTTACGATAAAAGGCATGCGCATGGAGGGATCGTAGGCCCAGCGTTTATCCTGATAATCGTTTTCTCCAAGCCAAAAGCCTTGGTCGCCGGTGTAAATAATGATGGTGTTGTCGTAGAGACCTTCTGCCTTGAGGTAGTCGAAGAGTCGCTTGAGGTTGTCGTCCACGCCCTTCACGCAGCGTAGGTACTTGCGGAGGTAGGCCTGATAAGCGAGATGCGTTGTCTCGCGCTCAGATAGTTTGGCCACGTCGTAGTCCGCGGGGAGTTCTTCAGGGAAACGTTCCTTAAGGTCGACGGCGTAAGAACGGCGCGGGTTGCGTTTGCCGATGGAGGTGCCGATGTGCGGCAGGAGTTCAT
>WTHG01000410.1 GCA_011523245.1 Verrucomicrobiales bacterium
ATATAGTTCCCAGGCATCAGCATGGCCGCGGCGCGGGTTGCGCAGGATTTTCCAGTCGCCTTTGCGGTAGGCCGCTTTGTTGGCGATGCGCCAGTACAGACTCTCGTGGGGGATGCCGGTTTGTTTGCCGGTCAGATAAGGCACAAGATTCACGCCATCGATCCTGCGCTTGAGTGGGGCTTGGGCAATGGCCGCGGCGGTGGCGAAGAGGTCCAGTGAAATGACCGGCTGCCGATAGACTTCGCCGGCGGGCAATGTGCCGGGCCATTGCATCATGAACGGCACGCGCAGGCCGCCTTCGTACACGCTGCCTTTGCCTTCACGCAGGGGCGCGTTGCTGGAGGTCAGCTCGCGCGTGGGGCCGCCGTTGTCGCTCAGGAAAATGACGAGTGTGTTTTTCTCCAGGCCCTGTTTGCGCAACTCGGCAAGCACAGCGCCCACGCTGTCATCCAAGTGCGCCAGCATGGCTGCGAAGATGCGGCGTTGGATATCCTCGATGTGCGCGAACTTTTTCATGTAGGCATCGGCGCCCTGCAACGGGCTGTGCACAGCGTTGTAGGCGAGGTAGAGAAAAAACGGTTTGTCGTGATGGCGCCCAATGAAATCGCGGGCCTCGCGAGTGAAAGCGTCGGTCAGGTGGGCTTTTTCTTCAACCGGCTGGCCACCGCGCAGGATGGGGTTGTTGGCGTCGTAAGCGGGCTCGTTGTACCCCATGTGGGTGGAGTAGATCAGCTTGCCATCGGCACTGGTGAAGCGGCCGCGCGCGTTGCCGGGTAGCGACTTACGGCGGAGCCAGGTGGTCATGCCCTTGTACGGTGGCGGCAGAAAGTAATGGCCCTCGTGTGTGAATCCAAAAAACTCATCGAACCCGTGCCGAATCGGATGAAACTTTGCGTGCCCGCCCAGATGCCATTTGCCGACCAGGCCGGTGGTGTAGCCGACATCGTGCAAATGCCGCGACAGGGTGAGTTCACTGCGCGGTAGGCCGGCCATGGGATCTTCGTTGTGCGAGCCGATGGGGTTGAACTCATAGCCAAACCGCGTCTGGTATCGCCCGGTTAACAAGCCCGCCCGCGAGGCGCTGCAATAGGCCGCCGTCACGTAACCCTGCGTAAAGCGCACGCCATTCTTGGCGATGGAATCAATATGCGGCGTGGGGATTTCCGGGTTCCCCTGACACCCCAGTTCGCCGTACCCGAGGTCATCAGCCAGCAGCAGCACAATATTCGGCGGCCGCTCAGCGGCGTTCACCGACAGGGCCATCAGAGCCAGAGACAACAAAAGAAATCGCATGCGCGGATGTTAACCACAGCGGCCCAGTAAGCACAGAGAAATTGGGAGGGACGAGTTCCACCTCGTTCCAGAATTGGTTTGGGGAGATTGGTTTTGGAAATGGGGCAAGGTGGAACTTGCCCCTCCCATGCGGCCGTCAGATGGGATTATTTTTGCGTGGTTAAACCGTCGCCTTCGGAGATTTCACGGGGAACGAAGATGGGGTTGCGATGGAAGCTGAGGAGGGGCGGGATGTTCAGGAGGGAGAATTGGCCGCGGGTGTGGGTGTGGGTGTGCCACACGGTGCCATCAGCGCCGGCGGGAACTTTGACCACGATGTGGTTGGCGCCAGGGGCTCGCTGGGCAGGTGTGAGATCGCGTCGGCCCTGGCCGGGCACCTCGATGGACAGACGCGGTCCGGCGTCCACCATTACTTCGCGCGTGCCTTTGGGGACGTAAAAGTAATGGCCACCGGTGTAGTCCACCCATGCCGGGCGCGCGGCGGAGGCTTCGTACATGAACGGCGTGCCGGGCGGGACCTGCAGCTCGAAGCTGCCGGTGATTTCCACGTGATACTCAAACGCGCGCGGCAGTTCGATTTTCGCTTCCTGAAATCCCGTGCCCGCCTTGAAGGTCTTTTCGTAAATGATATCACTGCGCAAGGTGACCGTGATGCTGACGGGTTTGCTGCTGGGGGCAATGCCGAGGCGGACGGTGTGCGGGCCGCCGGGCACGAGGTAGCCCAACAAGCCGCGCCGAAAGCGGGCGACATGTTTGCGGGCATCGGCATGGATGCGGCTGCCGCCGGCCTCGGCACCGGGTACTTTCACGTCATCGAGATAGCGTGAGAAATTTACCGTTGGATCCGGATCCGCCTTGAGCGCGGCGTGGGTCTTGGCGAAACGCGCGGTGATCTCCTTGTCGGTAAACGGTTCCCCGTATTTCCAAACCGGCGCAGCTTCCTTGCGGAACATCCAAAACTCCGGCCGATTGTCCGTACGCGGCAGGCCGTTGCACAGGCGGCGGGCGAGGGCGTAGTAATGCACCATGTCGCGATGGCGCATCCGGTAGGCGTCGGTCATCAGGGTTTTCAGCGCGGCGTAGTAGGCATCATCGCGCGAAGGGTTCCGGCCCCGCACCAAATCGAATTCGCGGAACTGCGCCACAAACACCAGATACGATTTCAGATCCGTCAGCCGTTCGCGCACTGCTTCATCGGGTTCCTGTTGCCACGCGGTTTCCAGGTTTTCAAAAAACGGCCGTAGCACACTGGGTCGAAGCGGCGGCGAGGTCTCCATGCGTTCATAAAACTGTTTCATCACTGGCGCGGCCTTGCCGAAGGCCAGCTGGTAAAATTCCGCGCTTAATTGTTCGGCATCCGCCTGAGGTTTCCACATCAATCGCGCGGCGACATAGAGGCCGAGCGCTTGGGCGCCCCAGTTGGCATTGGTCTCGGCGTTGATGGCGTTGAGCTTGCGTGCGGCGTAAAAGGGAATCCATTCCTGATGATAGCCCACCCGGCCACCGCGCGCGCGGCCCGGCAAGCCCCAGTCCCACGCCTCCACACCGTAGTATTCGCGCAGGCCTATGGCCCCGACTTTTTTGGACCAACGCTCCACCAGTTCCGGCAGCGAATACTGCGTGCGGTTGAAGCCCATGGCCACTTGCACATAGACATTGGGTTCCACGTCAATGGTCGGTGGCAGGCGATGGCTGCTGTAAGCGTACAAGCCCACCCACGCTTCCGGATCGGTGACCCGTAACCCTTTCGCCACTGCGTTGGCCAGATGAAACACGCGATCACTCGGCGTGCCGAGTGCGGCGCAGGATTTGCACAAACATACGCCTTCACCATCGGAAGGATCGATCGACACCATGGTGTTGGCCGGATGCACCTTGCGATTGGCTTCGAGCAGTTTCCGGCGATCCTCAATCACCAACCTCACCAAGCCGGGATTGCTCACGCAAAACTTTCTGGCATTCACCGCGCGCTGGCTGTCGCGTGTGCCATCAGCGCGCAGGGCGTAGTATTCCGGGTGCGCCGCGAAGGCTTCCTGATTGCGGCCGATGATGTGCCCGTAGCTGTGGCCCGTGCGCACGGGGCTGCGCAGGCTGAGCTGATTGGCGATCGCCCAGCGTTGGTAATTTGCCTGCAACGGTTTTAAATCCGCCTCGCCCATGCCGTAGGCATACCAGATGCGGCGATCGATCAATGCCGGCGCAGAGGTTTGGCTTTCGGTGATTTCCAGCGACACCAATTTTGGCATGATCCACCAACGCGGCGAGGGCGCCAGCCAGCGGAAACCCCATTGGCGTAACAGCGCCGCCACCCCCTGTCGCGCACCAGCCTCGGTGTTGCCCAGCACAAACACGTGGTTGCCGCGCGGGACAATCGCGTAAGCCCCGAAGGCGTTCGGTTTCAAACCTGCGCCCTTGGCCACCTGCGGCCAGGCATCCGCCCGCGCAATAATGAGCGCCGGCCCCTCGGCCGCTTCGGATGCCTGCACAAACTTCGCACCACTGGCGCGTTCCAGCGAGGTCGCGAGCCATTGAGACGCGTCGTTCAGAATCGATTCCCCTTCACCCTGGGCCCCGGTGGCATCCACCACAATCACCGCCGCCGGTTTGCCGTTTTGCAAAATAGGCACGGCTGCCTGAGCCAAGCCTGCGTGGATCATTAAACCGAGAAGCAAAACCAATCGCATTGGGAGCATGCCCCAGCGTTGCAAGCTGTGGAAAATCAGCAAGCAAAACCGCACTTGCCGCGGCCCCGGCCCGTCGCCAAACTGGGGCATGATCCCTTGGCGCACATGGCTGGTGTACGGGCTGCTCACGATGTCTTCCTTCGCCGCGCCATTTGCGGTGGCGCCGTTTAGTGCGGAGGTGACGGTGCCGGTTGGGCACGGGATGATGGGCGGGTTATGGAAAGCCAAAAGCGTGGCGGATCCGCTGTACGCCAAGGGCGTGGTGGTGCTGGGCGGGGGCAAACCGGTGGTGTGGGTGAGTGTGGATTGGTGCGAGATTCGCAATGAATCCTATGACCGCTGGCGCGAGGCGCTGGCCAAGGCGGCGGGCACCACGCGCGAACGGGTGCTGGTGAGCGCCATTCATCAACACGACGCGCCGGTGACCGATCTCGCCGCCCAACGGATGCTCGAGCAGCGCAAGTTGGAGGGCAGCATCTGTGATTTGGCGTTTCACGAAAAAGCCGTGCAACGCGTCGCGGCGGCTGTGGCCAAGGC
>WTHG01000216.1 GCA_011523245.1 Verrucomicrobiales bacterium
GCACCATAGCAGACACAAAGCCGTGCTGGCGAAAATCGAGGTGGATTTTTTCAAAATCATTAGTCCCAAAAATCTACGTTTAAATTAGACGGTTAACAAGCCTTTCAATTACCTTTTTCACTGAATTTAGGCCTTATTTTGTCATAAACTTCCGTTCAACTTGATTAAACGGAGCATCGAGCATGCCATTTCGGTTTGGTTTAACAAATTATACCAATCAAAACGACCGCATGAAGGCCCTGAGCGAGGATGGCTGGGAATGCTATCAGGTGCTCGTGATCCCCGGTGAGGGAGGGATCATTCATCGCGAGTACCGCTTCAAATGCAAACGTAATGTTTTGATGTTGGGCTTCAAAAGACCCAAGACATGCTTCACGACTGAGGTAAAAGCCGACCTTAAGAAGTCAATTTCCAGCTAGGGAGCTGGCGTAGGCTCGGGGGCGGGAGTGTTTCCCGGTAGAGGCGGTAATGTGGACGGAGTATTGGGCTGAATGGTTCCGGACGCATCCCGAAATTCCTTAAAGACGGCGCGCACAATGTTGGTGTCCAAGAGAATGGCCTTGAAGTTCCAGTTGGAACCGCCGGGAAGCGTAGCGATGAAATCACTGGTGGCGACCAGCATTTGACCCCCCGAATCGAACACATCAAACTCCAGCGTTAGTTCATCGATAGCATTGGTACGGGTGTTGGTCACGGTACCGCTCAGCGCGCGAATCCCATTATTTGTGTCTGTAACAATGGAAAACGGGAACAACTGAATGCCGGCTACCTCATGAATCGGCCCTGCACTGGAATTGGTTTGTGTGTTCGCAGTCGAGTTAGCATCCAGCGCTGCCTGCCGTTGGGCTTCCGCCTCGTCTTCCACGGCCGTTTCATAAACCCGAGAAGCGCGAAATTCCTCAAACGCCAACTCCTGTGCTTTCTTATTCAGGATCGCCAAACGCCGCGTCAACTCACGGGTGGGCGGCGAATCAGCCGGCATGGAGAGAAGTTGGTTGCGAATCTCGATCAGCTCTTTTTCGTTGGCCGTCTTAGTAGCATTCACATCAAGCCACTCCTGAAGCGCCTTTTCCACCTCAGTCAAAGACCGATCGGGATTCACTCTATGACCAAGCCCACTGGGCCCCTGACAGGCCAGCCAGCCCATCATGCCTATCAGCATCCACACCGCCGCCATCCAGCCACGATTCATGCGCGATAATTAGCGGAAAACGACTCCAAAAACAAGCCTACACGGTACGGCCTGTCTTGTACTCGCCGCTATCCTGCTTTAAACTCTTCCGCATGACCTCCCGGCTTGAGCGCACCATCACGGTGAATTGGCGCCATCAGGTGTTGTTTACGCAGAATGTGTTTAATGTAGAGAATGCCACATTGCGCGATGTGCTGGTGGACGGCGAGGAGCGCGAGCCGCGCAAAACGCTGATCGTTGTGGATGAGGCACTGGCCAAGGCGCAGCCCTCCCTGCTCTCACAAATCCAGGCGTATTTCAAAACACATTCGGATTGCTTAAATCTGGTTTGCGAACCGGTGGTTATGGAGGGCGGCGAGCGCACCAAAAATTCCTACTTCCATGTCAGCGAAGTGCAATCACAGGTGGATCGCTACCACATCGACCGTCATTCCTATATGATCTGTGTCGGCGGAGGCGCGTTGTTGGACATGGTGGGCTTGGCCGCCGCCACGGCTCACCGCGGTATCCGCCACATTCGCATTCCCACCACAACGCTCAGCCAAGATGATTCGGGCGTGGGCGTAAAGAACGGGATTAATGCCTTCGGTAAAAAGAATTTCATCGGCACCTTTGCCCCGCCATTTGCAGTGATTAATGATTTCCAGCTGCTCTCCACCCTGTCCACACGCGACAAGCGCAACGGCTATGTAGAAGCCGTGAAGGTGGCCTGCATTCGGGACGCGGAATTTTTCGACCGCATTGAAGCGGACGCGGATGCCTTGGCGCAATTCGAGCCGGCGGCCATGCAACGGCTGATCCATCGCAGCGCCGAATTGCACATGAACCACATCGCCACTAATGGCGACCCGTTCGAGATGGGCAGTGCGCGACCGTTGGATTTCGGGCACTGGGCGGCCCATAAACTGGAGCAGATTTCCGAGTACCGCCTACGCCACGGAGAAGCCGTCGCCATCGGGATTGCGTTGGATTGTATTTACGCACGTGAGATGGAGTTTCTATCTGCCAAACAATGCGACCGAATCCTACGTCTGCTGGAGCGTCTCGGCTTCACCCTTTGGAGCACCGATTTGTTACATGCGGATGCCGATGGGAAACTGGTGGTGATCGAAGGACTCGAGGAATTCCGAGAACATCTCGGCGGCCGCCTCACCATCACGCTCCTGCGCAGCATCGGCGATGGATTTGAAATTAACGAAATGAATCTGCCCAAAGTGCTGGATGCCATTCATGAGCTTCAGGAACGCGCCGAGGGATGCGAGGATTCAAAGATCATCTCCACTCAGGGATAACCGCGCATGAACCGCGTGGTCGTGATCAATGTTGTGGGGCTGTGCGACCGGCACATCGGGCCGGATATGCCGTTCCTTTCCGCCTTTCGTGAGCGCATGCAACATCGCCACATTGATCCCGCTTTCCCGGCAGTGACTTGCACCGCGCAGTCTGATTATGTCACTGGCAAGACCGCCAGCGGCCACGGTATCGTGGGCAATGGCTGGTACAACCGAGACTTAGCCGAGGTGCAGTTTTGGAAGCAACCGAATCAACTCGTGCAGGGGACTAAGGTCTGGGACACCCTGCGCGCGCGGCATGCCGACTTCACGTTTGCCAAAGTTTTTTGGTGGTACAACATGTACTCCAGTGCCGACTGGAGCCTCACACCGCGGCCAATGTATCCGGCCGATGGCCGCAAGGTGTTTGATATCTACACTTACCCAGCCTCCATTCGCACTGAGATAAAGCATGATCTAGGCGAATTCCCATTCCCTGGATTTTGGGGGCCGGCCGCCGGCATGACTACACCACAAGGCTCAGCCGATTGCGTGAGCTGCTGGATCGCTGAGTCCGCGAAATGGGTAGAGGAACGGCAATCACCGACACTGACCACAATTTACCTACCTCATCTGGATTACAACCTTCAACGCCTCGGCCCAAATGATCCGGCCATTGGCGCCGATCTCAACATGATCGATGAAATCGTGCGCGATCTCGTGGAGTTCTACGAAGCCCGCGACGTACAACCGGTGATTCTCTCCGAATACGGGATCACTGAAACGAATCGGGCTATTCACCTGAACCGCCATTTCCGGGAACAGGGCTGGCTAACAATCAAGGAGGAGCTCGGCCTAGAATTACTGGATGCCGGCGCCAGTAAAGTATTCGCCGTGGCCGATCATCAAGTAGCGCATTTGTACGTGAACGATCCGGCGATCTTAAACGACGTTAAACAATTCGTCACTTCGATTGAGGGGGTCGATTCTGTGTTGGATGGCGAGGCCAAAACCGAACGCGGAATTGACCATGAACGCGCTGGGGATCTGATTGCTGTTTCCACCGAGGACAGCTGGTTCACCTACTACTACTGGCAGGACGACGCCAAAGCGCCGGACTTCGCACGCACGGTCGATATTCATCGCAAACCCGGATACGATCCGGTGGAATTGTTTATCAATCCGGAAATCAATTTTCCAAAACTGCACATTGTCCGGCGGTTACTGCAAAAGAAACTCGGCTTCCGTATGCTCATGGACGTGATTCCGCTGGACGCCACTCTGGTCAAAGGCTCGCACGGGTGCCGCCCCACCAATCGTGCCGATTGGCCCGTGCTCCTGTCAGCTGAAAACGCGCTACCCTCAGCCGATGAACTGAAGAGCACCGACGTGCATAATGTCATCCTTCGCGCCGTGGGTTAAATGAACTGTACACCCCCCGCCACACTGCACCCATGCACCTATCAGCCCTGTTTGCATTACCCATCCTAAGCCTGAAAATGACCAGGATGGCGTGAACCCGCCAGGAAACGGCACTACCTTCGCCATCCGCCCCGACAAAGAACTGGATATAGTCGCCGAGAATACCCTCGGCGAACGCGTATTCGCCAGCTCGACTATCAACCAAAGTAGTATCCACTTCAAAGGCGCCCAACACTTATACGCGATCGGAAAAAAGCCGAAATTGGCAGCCAAACTGCTCCTCCCCATGGGGAACAAAGCCGTTTTGGCTTGAAAAACAGCCAATTTGTGGTTAATTTTTAAAAGCAAGGTGGTTGCAACACGCCAAGGATAAACCGCTTATGAAGAACACTTTATTTTTGGGTGCCGCATTCCTCTCCCTACTGCATGGATTATCAGCTGGCGTACCAGCTATTCCGGGTATTCCCGGTGCCACCAACGCAGTAACCGGCACAGCCACCAATACGCTTCCCGCCGCGATCCCAGGGGCGGTTCCTGGCGTTACCCCTACTAATTCGATTCCGGGTATCGTTCCGGGCATGGCACCGACTAATGCAATCCCTGCTGGGTCACTCACTAATAA
>WTHG01000064.1 GCA_011523245.1 Verrucomicrobiales bacterium
AGTCAAGGGCAAGAAACGGCTCGAAGCTCTGTCGATTGTGTTCCTCCGCACAGGCCGCCAAATGCCTTCGGAATTATCTGAGCACGCGAACCTCAAGCGGTTCAAAGAAATTGAAAAGGCCGAAAAGGAACGGGCGGTATTTACTGAACTGGAGAACTGGATGTTCCCCCCCGCGCCGAATCACCTAGATGCTCCGCGAGCTTCCATCCGCGCCGTGGCCACGCCGATGCCCGAACGCGCCGGCTCCAGCCTGCATCGGCTGAAGATCGAGTTTATCATCCGCCGTCCGCGCACCGGCGATCGCAAGAAATCACTAGCGAACCTCGTGGACCTCACAGTGCGCGCCGCACATGAGAAGGAATTGTTCCCGCCCAACGATTGGGAATTCATTGAGTGGGTAACCGAAAATTTCGCCGCCGATGTCGGCAAAGGCGATCTCTTCCTCTCCGGCCAACAACTCCTACAATGGCTCGCGCATTGGGGCGATGAATCCCGCTTGCAACCGGCCGTAAACAAAGCGCATCACCAGTTCCTCGGCCAACTGGCAGAACTCACTGAAGCCAAAGGCCGCGGCCCACGCAAACTGACCCTGCCTGAAGGTAATAAGGTGCCAGTGAAGGAAGCCGTCTTTTTCACCGGCCGTCCGACGCTAGTGCTGTGGAACAACACCTTTTATTTCCTGCGCAACTGCCCGCCGGCCAAGCAATTGGCCAAATGGCTGACCGATGATCCGGCAACCCCCGCGAAAACAAAACAACCGGCCAAAGCCAAGAAAGCCGCCCCGGAGCTGGCCACCGTGGCCGCAGTAGCCACGCCCGAATCGGAGGATACCGATTCCAGCCTCAACCTGCTGAAGATTGAGTTTTATGTCCAGACCACCAGCGGCAACCATAAGAAATCGCTTGCGAATCTGACCAAACTGATCACGAAAGGTGCCCGGGAAAAGGAACAGTTTAACGCCGCGGATTGGGAATTCATCGAGTGGGCCGCCGCCCAATTCGGAGAGGAAGCCGGCACGGGCGATTTGTTTTTGTCCGGTCCGCAACTCCTCCAATGGCTCGCCCATTGGGGGGAGGAATCCCGCTTGTTGCCGGATCTAGATGCGCCGCAGCACCGTTTTCTGGGGCAGCTCAGCGAGCTGTCGCCCAGCTTGCGAAATGGCACGGCCGAGTTGGCCTTCACGCATCAGCTGCGCCTACCTGACAGCACGGAAGCACCCATTCAGGAAGCGGTGTTCTTTGCCGGCCGACCGACCTTGTTGCTCTGGAACAACACATTTTATTTTCTGCGCAACAGTCCGCCGGCCAAGCTGCTCACCAAGTGGGTTGCCAACCCGCGCGCGCCCATCACCAAGCTTAGCACGCGCTTTATCACCGCACTGCGACGGTCTCATCACAGCGAGGGGGTAGACTGGAGCAAGCTTTGCGATTCGCTGGAGGCGCAGCCACGGTTTGTGTTCGAGCTGCACGGCGATCGACTGGAACTACGTTTGCAAGCCAAGGCCAAGGACGCCAGCCAATGGGAATGGACCGGACACGAATGGAAGATCATCACCACCGGCCGCCGCAAGGCCAAGCGCCCGCAAGTGCTGGAGGATGATCGCCTGGATCCCGCGGTGAATTGGCTGCGCCAGTTGGATTGGTTCACACCGGAGCCCGGTTTGTGGATCGGTGACGCGAACGAGAACTTTCTGCAAGTGCTCGCCAGCGTCTGGGACGATCGACCTGAGGAAGCGGAATTTTTGGGGAACGATTCCTTCCAACGCCTGTTCCTCAAGCCCAAGCGCCTGAAACCGAAGTTGGTGGTGAAGGGCAGCGGCATTGATTGGTTGTCCGTCTCCGCCGAGTGGGAAGAGGAAGGGCTAAAGCTAACCAAGAAGGATTTGGCAAGCCTCGCGCAGGTAACCGGCCGGTTTGTCAAACTGCCCAACAAAGGCTGGGTGCAACTGGACGAAAACGCCACGCAACAAGCACAGGAAGCCATGGCCGACCTCGGTCTGGACGGCCTCGAGCCGGGCACGCAGAAGATCGCCATGGAGCAGGCCGCGCACTTGGGCGAGGATTCGCTGGCAATGTTCGGTGACTCTAAACAGGCACAGAAACTGCGGTCGCGCATTGAAACCTTTGAGGGTATCCCAACCACAAGCATCCCGAATAATATACAGGCCGAGCTGCGCCCCTACCAGCAACAGGGTTTTGATTTCCTGTGTCACCTTAAGAGCATGGGGCTGGGCGGTATTTTGGCGGATGACATGGGTTTGGGCAAAACGCTCCAGACGCTCACCTACCTTTCCTGGCTTAAGAAACAGAAGAAACGCGGCAAATCCAACCCGTCGCTGGTGATCTGTCCGGCCTCGGTGATGCACAACTGGCGCCGGGAGGCGGCAAAATTCACGCCTGATATGTCCGTATTAGTGCTGGAAAGCGGCGCCGCGCGACATCGCTTGCGCAAGAAGATTCCCGATCACGATATCGTGGTCACCAACTACTCCCTGCTCCGCCGTGATTTGGAGGATTTGCAGACGTATAAGTTCAACGCCATCGTGCTGGACGAAGCACAGTTCATTAAAAACCCCGGCGCGCAGGTAACACAATCGGTGAAGCAACTAAAGTGCAAGATCCGACTAGCCCTCACCGGCACGCCGCTGGAGAATCGTCTGCTCGATCTTTGGAGCATTACGGATTTCGTGCAGCCGGGCTATCTTGGTGACGAGAAACATTTCCACGAAATGTACGATCCCGGCGGTGGCGACAGCGAAGAGGCCGTGGCCAACCGCCGCATTGCCCGCAAACGCCTGTCCTCACGCCTGCGCCCCATCCTCTTGCGCCGTGTGAAAAAGCAGGTGGCCAAGGATCTGCCAGACCGCATCGAGCAACGGCATGACTGCGAACTCGGCAAAGACCAGCGCAAGCTCTACCTCGCTGAACTACGTCGCAGCCGCGAGAAGGTCATGGAAACCATCCAGAGCAAGGGCGTGGCCAAAAGCCGTATGCAGGTGCTCGCCGCGTTGACGCGTTTGCGCCAAATTTGCTGTCACCCCACACTGGTGGGCAGCGACTATGCCTCCGGCAAAACCGAAGCGTTGTTCGATCTGCTCGAGCCGTTGGTGGCGCAGGGAGAGAAAGTGCTCGTGTTCAGTCAGTTTGTGCAGATGCTCAAGATTCTGGAGAAGGATTGCGGCACGCGGGAGATTCCCACGCACATGCTCACCGGCGAAACCAAGGACCGGCAGGAAGTCGTCAATGCCTTCCAGGAATCCGAAGGCGCCGGCGTGTTCCTGCTAAGTCTTCGCGCGGCCGGCACCGGCCTGAACCTCACCACGGCCAGTTACGTGGTGCTCTACGATCCATGGTGGAACCCTGCCGTGGAAGCGCAGGCCATCGACCGAACCCACCGCATCGGCCAAACCAAAACGGTGAACGCCTACAAGCTCATTGCCCCCGGTACGGTCGAAGAGAAAATTTGGAACCTGCAACAGGATAAACGCCAAACCATCTCCGACGTGCTCGGCGAGGAAGGGTTTGCCAAGAGCCTCGACAAGGCGGACTTGGAATTCCTGTTCAGCGAGGATTAAGCCGCAGCGGCGAGAGAAAAAATGGTTGTCCCGCAGGGACTCGAACCCCAACTAGAGGTACCAAAAACCCCTGTGCTACCATTACACCACGGGACAACCGTGAGGTGCGTAAGGTAGCGAGAGCGGCTGCCCAAGCAAAGCGAAAATTACACCGTGCCCCCTTCCAAAGCATTTCAGGAGACCCTCACCCGCACACCCTGCACTGCGCTAGCGCCCATGCAGGATGTCACCGATCTGCCGTTCTGGAAGCTCATGGCGCGCTATGGCGGACCAGACCTGTACTACACTGAGTATTTCCGCATTCGCGAAGGCTTCAAGCTAGAGCGCCCCATCCTCAAGTCCATCACTCACAACCCCACCGGCAAACCGGCCGTAGCCCAACTGATCGGCAACCACATCCCTTCATTGGTCGCCGCGGCCAAGGAACTCCAGCAGCATCAGGTCTCCGCCATCGACCTGAATCTCGGCTGCCCGGCCCCGGTGGTTTACAAGAAATGCGCCGGCGGCGGTCTCCTGCGCGAACCCGGTCGAGTGGACGCCATCCTTGGCGCGTTACGCGATGCCGTACAAATTCCATTCACCGTCAAAACCCGCATTGGCTTCGATGATCCGGGCGTGTTTGCCGAACTCCTCCCAATCTTCAAACGACATCAAATCGATCTGCTCACCGTACACGGACGCACCGTCCGCGAAGGCTACCGCAGCGGCGTGCATTACGATTACATCGCCCGCGCCGTCGACACTCTTCCGTGCCCCGTGCTCGCCAATGGCAACTGCTATTCCGCCACCAAAGCCGCCGAAGTCCTGACCGATACACGCGCCACCGGCGGCGCGGGTATCGGTCAGGACATCGGCGGCTTTGGTGGCGGAATAGACGTTGCCATTTGCGAGCAAGGGGCAGCGCAG
>WTHG01000522.1 GCA_011523245.1 Verrucomicrobiales bacterium
ATCAAAGAGTTTGTCTGGTATGGATTTAACATCTGCTGCTGTAGCAATTGTAGCGGTGAGATCCATAGCGCTGATTGGCATTGAGAATTCCCGTCCCGCGGGCAGTACTACTGGCCAACGCAGGATTAGAGGCACGCGGACACCCCCTTCAAAGAGCATTTGCTTGGCTCCATTGAGTGGTAGATTGCGGGCAATTTTCTGCTCGCCGCCATTGTCGCTTGTCATAATCACCAGCGTGTTATCTGCCAATTTTTTATCATTGAGTGCCTGCATAATACGACCGATTTCATGGTCAAGTCGCTCAATCATTTTAACCAAGGTCTGGCGATTCTTTTCCTGAGGTTTATCCATAGGAACATCAGGATCTTGAATGGGTGTGTGTGGAGCTTGGAAAGGGATATAGATAAAGAAAGGCTTCTTACTTTCAGCTTTGATAAAGGAGATCGCTTCATTGGCAAAGATCGTGTCTGACCAGGTGCCCTCGCGTTTTAGTTTTTTGCCATTCTCATACATGTCCAATTCCCCTGTGCGAACTACTTTGTGCGTATAGAAATCATGGTTGAGATGTAGACCTACCCAGCGATCAAAGCCAAAATCATTGGCCGGCCGCCTGTTTAGATTGGAGACGTTCCACTTTCCGAAACAGCCGGTGCGGTATCCGGCATCCTTCATCATCTGCGCGATTGTTGGATGTTTGATGGGATCGAGTTCAGGAGCGCCACCACCATAATAATCTTCATAGGTAGGGCCAAAGCGGGCAGGATAACGACCCGTTAAAAGCGCAGCCCGGCTTGGCGAACACACAGGAAATGCAGCATAGCCATCTGTGCAACGTACGCCTTGCGCAGCAAGTGAATCCATATGCGGCGTTCTGGCATTCGGCGCGCCATAGCAACCAAGCTCGCCGTACCCAAGATCATCGGCGAGAATAAGGATGACGTTTGGTTGTTTAGTTTGCTTTACGGATGGGCTTGGTGCGGAGGTGTTGAAATCCCAGCGTTTGGTCGCCTTCACCTTTTCGTCAGCCGACCTAATTTCGATCCAGTCTATATCAATCGGTTCCTCCTGGGCAGGTAGCACAAGGCGCAGGTGAAGAAGCTGTCCTTTCACGTTCAGCGGCACAGCCAATTCACGCCATTCGCCACCACTGATGAAAAAGCTCTTTCGTTGGCCAATGTCAGGAAACCCTTCCTGATCCTTAGTGCGCCATTGCAGGCGCCCTTCCCCATTCTTTGCCGTTTGAATTCGCAATCTCACCTGAACAGGGCCTTCCACTCCAATATTAGCATTGGCGAGAAAGGGTTGGCGGCCAGCCGCCTTGATTCGTAGGGTGTTGTCTTTGGATATAACGTCCGCATTCTTGGCAACCCAACCGAGCATGGATTTCTTACGAACCGCCGGCACGGGCGCAGGCTGATCTGGTCTGCTTTTTGTCCGAGGCATTTTCAGGCCACCCTTTTGCACGCCGATGGTGGCAGGATCAAACTTGGTGGGATCGAACTTGGGGTTGGGCAAGGGCACCACGACTTTTGCCTCGGCTAGGTAATCAGTGATCCACTGATCCATCATCTTGACGCGCTCCGGATGCAGCTGGGTCACGTTGTGACTTTCGCCGATGTCGTTGCGCAAATTGTAGAGCCGGTACTGGTGCTTTCCGTCCTCGCCATAGTGAAAGGTGCGGATGAATTTCCAATCGCCATGATGAACCGCCATCGAGGGCGGAAGCCAATGCGGCGTGTTCCCGTGGCCCGGCACATAAGTGAACATCGGTTTACGCTCCATCTTTTGGCCGCTCAAGGCGTTGCTGAAATCAACGCCGTCAATGACGTGATCCTTGGGGTGCTTTAGATCCAGCATTCTTAGGATCGTCGGATACAGGTCATTGGCTTGAATTCGGGTGTCATTCCTTGAGCCGGGTTGGGTCACCCCCGGCCAAACGACCACGGCCGGCACGCGAATTCCTCCTTCGTGAATGCCACCCTTACCGCCACGCAAGGGATGGTTACTGGTAATGGCGGTAATGTATTTCTCGCCTTCGGCATCCGTTTCCTCCAGACCGCAATGAATATTGCCTCCATTATCGGAATAAAAAACGATGATGGTATCATCGGCAATACCTTCGGTTTCAAGTGCGTCGAGCAAGGTGCCCACCGCTTCATCCAAGGAATGCACCATCGCGGCATAGGTAGGCGATTGCTGTTTTTCGCCCCGCTTGATTTTCTTTTGATAACGCTCGATCAATTCCGGCTTGGCTCCGAAGGGAGCGTGCACGGAGAACTGCCAGTAGTTCAGGAAAAATGGCTTGGTGCGATCTCGGTTCTTCAACCAAGTTACGGCCTCCTTGGCCATCCGGTCTTCGATGTGTTGGCCGGGTGGCCCTTCCGGGAAATCAGGGTTTGAATATCCCCAAGGTGCCAAATAACCCGTCTTCGGACCGGGGCCATGCCAATGCGGGAGATCCACATCGAACCCATGTTCCAGAGGGGTAAAGCCCTTCATTCCAAGATGCCATTTTCCAAAGTGCGCGGTGGCATAGCCGGCCTCTTTAAGGATTTCACCCAAGGTTGGCGCGGCCGGATCGATCCGTGTTGCGGTCTTAATGTTAGTGCTTTTTTGATCCGGGCGACCGACTGTTTGTGCGGCAGGTTTCAAACGAACCTCCGGCAAGTGAGCCGCCGGCGAAGTCATGCCGTGCCGCGCGGGATTCTGTCCAGTGAGGATGCTGGCGCGCGTCGGCGAACAGATCGGGCTCGCATAGGCATTCGAAAAGGTCATCCCCCGCTTGGCAAGGCGCTGAATATTCGGCGTCTCATAAAGCGACGTCTTACCGTACAACGTGGTGTCGGCCCACCCGAGGTCATCGGCCAAAATTAGGATGATATTCTTGGCAGGTTTAGACCAAGAAGAAATGGGCAACACCACCAAAAAGAGGATAAGGATTTCCCTCATTGTCACACTCTTGATTGAAAAATCTGCTCGACGCGATGCACTAACATGCTACTTGGCAAAAAGGATGCAAATAGGCGATGGGACATTAATGACTGAGCCACGCTGGTAGGTGAGTTTACCGGTCTTGGAATCGACCCGGTGGGCAGCCACCGTATTGGAGTCGGCTCCCGCAGCGAGCAACCAGGTGGCGTCGGGGGTCAGGTTGATGTTCCTCGGAAAGGCTCCGCGAACCGGCTGAACCTGAACGACCTTGAGCTTTCCGCTTTTGGGATTGGCCCGGTAGACCGAGACACTGTCATGCCCCCGGTTTGAGGAATAGACGAAGCGTCCGTTCGGGTGGACGAGGATCTCGGCCGAGGAGTTGAAGGTTTCGCCCTCCTTGTCCTGTTCGCTTAAGGCGGGCTCGGTGGTGAGGGGTTTGGCCGTTCCTTTGGCCGCATCCCATGCAAAGGTGGTCACCGAGAGCGTCAGTTCGTTAAGCAGATAAATAAATTTGCCGTCAGTCGAAAAACGCATGTGACGGGGGCCACCACCTGGTACGGATTGCCCGACTCCTTGCTGTGTGATGGAAGGCTTAGATGAATCGACCTGGTAAATCACAATCTGATCGAGCCCCAGATCTGGCACAAGGGCATACTTTCCATCGGGAGAAAATCCAGTCCAATGGGGATGTGGAGATTGTTGCCTGCTTTCAACAACCTTAGATCCACCTTCATGTTCGGTGACGGTTGGTTCACCCAGTTTACCGGATGAATCGAGAGGAAAGAGGGCGACCGATCCACCTCCATACTGAGCCGTGAGTAAAAACTTCCCGCTGGGATGAACAGCGATGTGGCAACCGCCTCCATCGGGGCAGACCATTCGGGTGAATTCCTCAAGCTCCCCATTTTTGATATGATAACCAACAGCCCCCGCACCATTTTCCCAACGGCCCACCGAATACAAAATCTTGCCGTTTGGATGTAGAGTAAGAAAACCGGGCGAACCGATCTTGGCTGCCAGCTTGGCCGGTGAAAACCTCCCGTTATCCGGGTTAAAGGTGGCGTGGTAGATGCCCTCGGCGCCGCGACCGCCTGTACCAAAGAAGACGTTCAGTGGCTCAGCTAAACCAACAGAAAAAAGCGAGAGAAATAAGGTGTAAACAAATAGTCGGTGTAGAGCTTTCATGCGGCGAGAAATCTACTTCTTGCTGAATGCTTGGGAAAGAACCAAAGCATGAATAAATTCGGTAACGCTTTATGCTTGGATTTGGCAACAGCTCGCCGGGA
Source organism: Verrucomicrobiales bacterium (assembly GCA_011523245.1). GTDB lineage: Bacteria > Verrucomicrobiota > Verrucomicrobiia > Limisphaerales > UBA1100 > UBA1100. Next base: position 4,218 of record WTHG01000522.1, read on the forward strand.
TTCGCGTGCACACATTCGAATTTTCCTCTGCCTCACAAAGAAGCAACAATGATGGACAATGGACTCCCAATCTTCATTTTGTTTATTTGGTTAGCCTGAAATCAGCCACCACCGCACGATGATCGGATGGATAAGGAGAAATAACGATATCTGCATCTTTCTGATTTTCGCCCACGATCTTTACTTCGTTCAGTGTTATACCTTTGCCTTTGAAGTACACGAAATCGATACGGTCATGGTGAGTCGTGGGA
>WTHG01000034.1 GCA_011523245.1 Verrucomicrobiales bacterium
TCCTCCAGCATCGCCCCCTTGCCCCGCACCAAGACGATCGGCTCCGCTCGCTCCCAATCCCGCATTTGCGTGAAGGGATGCCAGACATAACGCCGATCCAGTTGGGCGAGTTTATGCATCGGCCGCCCTTTCGCCCAATGCCTTCAACAGGGCATTCAAGTGTTCCGGTTGATGCGCCGCACTGACGGTCAACCGCAACCGGGCCGCACCTCGGGCCACCGTGGGATAACGTACCGCTGGCACCCAAATCCCGGCATCCCTCAAATGCCCTGCCAATTCCGTAGCATTGCGTTCACTCCCAATCATCAAAGGCAATATGGCGCTCTGTACGTCGGGCAATTTCCACCCTTGGCGGATCAGACCGTTCTTTAAGCGCTCCACATTACTCCATAAACGAGCGCGCATCGCCCCCCCTTCGTTCGACTGCACCAATTCCACTCCACGCTTGGCCGCAGCTAGTTGCGCAGGAACGGGGGCTGTGGAAAAAATAAAACTGCGGGCGCGGTTCACCAGTAAATCAATCAGAACCTGCGACCCGCAAATGTACCCACCAGCCGCGCCCAAGGCCTTTCCCAGCGTCCCCAGTTGCACTTCGATGTGATTGGTCACACCCATCTCCTCTGCCACCCCGCGCCCCCCTTCGCCATACAAACCGGTTGCGTGTGCTTCATCCAACAGCAACCACGCACCAAATTGGTTCTTCAACTGCACCAGATCATGCACCGGCGCCAAGTCGCCATCCATCGAAAAAACGCTTTCCGTAATAATCAGCGTATTCCCTTTTCTCTCACGGGCCCATTGGAGAATCCTCTTCAGGTCGGAGAGATCATTGTGTTTGAACACACGCAATTTCGCGCCTGATAAACGAGCCGCATCCACCAGGCTAGCGTGCACCAGTTTATCAACGATTACCGCATCACCCTGCCCCACTAATGCCGGCACCGTGCCCAGTGCTGCGGCATAGCCCGAGGAAAAATTCAGGGCCGCTTCGGTTTGCTTGTAGGCGGCCAGCGATGTCTCGAGTTCATGGACAATCGATTGGGAGCCACTGATCAACCGAGCCGAACCCGCCCCGGCACCCAAAGCCTCCACCCCCGATTGTGCCGCCTTTTTCAATGACACATGGGCCGCCAACCCAAGATAATCGTTGGAAGAAAAATTGATCAATTCCTGCCCCCCGGCTTTCACTTCAATTTGCTGTGGCGATTCCATTCGGCGCAATGTGCGCAGCAAGCCGGCCGCCTCAATGGCTTCCAGCTCTCCACTCAGGAATTGATCAAATGCGTCACTCATCTCACGCCGCTTTCCGTTCACCCACCACCCATTTGCCCCCAATCATCACTGAATCAACTTCGCCTTCATGCGCTACAATTTGTTCAGCCACGCCCCCGTCAACCTCACTGCAGGGCAATGCGATCAGGTCCGCTGATTTGCCCCGCTCCAAGCTTCCCACGTGTTGCTGCAACCCCAGCGCAAGCGCGGCATTTTGTGTCACCATGTTTACACATGCTTCTGCGGTGACGCGCGGATGATTCTGGATAAACAGCCGCATTTCCTCAAAGAGATCCAGCTCTGCACTCGCATCGCGAACTGTCGCCAAACTGTCAGTCCCGAGACACAAGTTGATCCCCTTTTCCAGGACCGCTTCTGCCGCAAAAACTTGGTGCCCAAAATATTCATGACTCCGCGGACAATGCACCCAATGCGCAGCCCCTTCGGCGACCCTCTCTCGATCGGCATCATCCAGATAATTTCCGTGCACGAGAACAAAGCGTTCCCCAAGCAGTCCGGCTCGCTGGGCGTTGGCTATGGGAGATTGATCGGCGCAATCGTTCATATCCCGACCCGCCTGCGAGAGCAGATCGAACATCGCCCCAGCCCCCTCGCGAAACATTTGATTTTCCTCTGCCGATTCACCGACGTGCATTGCCATCGGCAAATCGATAAATTCCGCACATCCTTCGAGCAATTCAAACTTGGTAGTATAGGGTGCGTGTGGTGACAGCCCCACGCAACCGCGAGGTGGAATATTTGCCTGCATCCAAGCCTGCAGTTTTCCCAATTCTTCGGCCGGATCACTCTCGGGTTTAAGCAGAATAATTTCGAGAAATGATACCACCCGTAACGGCGTTTGTTCCCATAAACTGGGTAGAACATCCAGGCGGGTTTCAATATTGCCCAGTGTGGTCATACCGTGGCGGAGGCATTGTTGCGCACCATGCAGCCAAGATCTTTGATGAGCCGCATCGTCTACGTCCGCTTTAAGATCAACCATAGCCCGAATCCAATCTGTGAATGAGGCAGTCGAAGGTATGGCACCAAAAAAATCCGTATAATCCAAATGACAATGGGCATTCACCAAACCGGGCATCAGTATTACCTCACCCAAATCGTCTACCTCGGCTTGGTCGAGGCCGTCATTCCACGTGCCGATTTGTGAAATATGCCCGCCTTGAAGACGCACGAATCCATCCTCAATTGGCGGAGAAGAGACAGGATATATGTGACGCGCGCGCAAGAGCACGCACGAAGCTACCGATTTCCCACTAGCGCGGTCAACGCCGCGCACCGAAAAACAGGTTAGGCCGCAATGGCTTGCAGCGCCTGTTTGGCGCTGGCTGCCACCTTGTGGTTGCGGGCTTTAAACTTATTATGCCGCTTGCGCAACTGGGCTTGGATTTTCTTGGTCGCCAGATCAATGGCCGCGTAGAGATCGCTCTCTGCGTCCCGGGCAACCAGATTTTGCCCCGGCAACGCCAGTTTCATAGTGCAGGTATACTTTTTTTCCGACACACCCTTGTGGTCACGCTCCAAATTGACAAATGCCTTTAGAGCGTGGGTTTCCTGATGATCCAATTTTTCGATGCACAGGCGTACGTGTTCCTTCAGGCCATCAGTGAGAGTGACCTTGTGGGTAGACAGGACCAATTTCATACTAAAACAAGGTAGCACAAAAGCTGAGGAACGCCAGTGGGCGAGGGACAAAAGTCATTCACTTATTCACACCACCAAAACCACTATTCCCAAGTTATTCACAATCCACAAACTTCCGGTGGGCCGCAAACACTTCACGCAGGTTGGCGGACATTTGATCCTGAATGGACTGAATCTCCCGATAAACTGCCACATTCCTGCGTTCCGGCCGGGCGGTCTCCCGGGCGTTGAGCTTCACAAATCGATCGGAGAGATCGCTAATAGAGACTTTTTCACCGCGTTTTCGGGCCACACACCACATCGCCTGCAACGCCGCACCATAAGCCGCACCTTCGCCGACGGCCAAGGTTACGACCTCGGCATTGAAAATATCCGCCATGATCTTGCGCCAGAGTTTGGAATTCGCCCCCCCACCGGTCACCCGAATCTGTTTAGCCTTCACGCCCAAATCCGCCAATCGACGCAGACCGTAGTTCATCCCCATCGTCACGCCTTCCATGGCGGCCCGGGCAAAATGCCCCTGCTGATGCGTGCGCGTGTTGGCGCCAAGCCATACGCCCGTGCCCTTCGGCACATTGGGAGTTCGTTCCCCTTCCAGATACGGCAATAGAATCAGCCCTTCGCTACCAACCTTAACTTTGGCCGCGGCCTTTTCATATTGTGCGTGCGATAACCCGTAATGTTCACGCACCATTTCCGTGGCCACGGTCACATTCATAGTGCAAAGAAGCGGCAGCCAGCGATTGGTGGAATCGCAGAAAGCTGCAATTTCCCCTTCAGGATCAACCACAGGTTTTCCTGCACAGGCATAAATGGTGCCACTCGTGCCAAAGCTCGCCGTCACAATGCCTGGACGCGTATTGCCCGTGCCAATAGCGCCCATCATATTGTCGCCCCCGCCGGCACTGACCACGGTATCCGTGGAAAGCCCCAGCGATTTGGCGGTCTCCGCGGACAACGTTCCGGCTGGTTGATCACTGGAAATCAATGGCGGCAACGCCTGTGCCAGCTTGGGGTCGATGGCTTTGATGGCGGCGGCCGACCATTTACGATTGGCCACATCCAGCAACGCTGTACCGCTGGCATCGCCGTACTCCATCACCGCGTTGCCGGTGAACCAGTGGTTCAAATAATCATGCGGCAACAGCACGGTCGCGAGACGGCGGTAATTCTTGGGTTCATTTTTTTTGAGCCACGCAATCTTTGGAGCTGTAAACCCTGGTAACATCGCGTTGCCCACGCGGCTGATGGTTTTCTTAAGTCCGCCGAGCCTTTTAGTGATGACCTCACACTCAGCGCCGGTGGTGGTATCGCACCACAATTTGGCAGGCCGAATGACTTCTCCGTTTTTATCCAATGGCACAAACCCGTGCTGCTGACCGCTAACTCCAATGCCCTTCACTTCCGCAGCACTCGCTTTGGCTTCCTTGAGGGCGGCCTTAATCGCTGCCGCAGTGGCTTTCTTCCAGATTTCTGGGTGCTGCTCCTTGGCGCCAGCTGGGAGGCCCTTGATCAGTCCATAGG
>WTHG01000040.1 GCA_011523245.1 Verrucomicrobiales bacterium
CGAAGTGCGCGGTGAATTCATTTACCAACGCGCCGATGATGCGTTGCTAGAAAACCTCAACCAACAGATCGAAGCCGCCACCGATCCGGATGAACGCACCCGGTTACAGGGCGAATTGCTCCAGGCCCAGCTCGCTGCCGCCACGCCGTTTAACGGCACGGTGCTCGAATTTTGGGACAAAGATCGCACCAAGAAAAAACGCGAGGAGCCCGTCATCATCGGCAAACACGAGGGCACTGTGATTTGGTGGTACGAAAACGGCCAGAAACAATTTGAGGCCGAGTACCTCAAAGGCATCCCGCAAGGCCGCACCGCATGGTACCGCGAGGATGGCTCGCTGGAGTATGAGGGTTTTTGGCAAGATGACAACGGTACCCCCAAATTGGAACGTGCCACGACCTGGGATGCCACCGATGCCCAGAGCGGCCAGGTAATCGCCGGCAACGGAACGCTCGTGTATTTCCATCCGAACGGCCAAAAGCGTTTGGAGGAAACCTTCACCAACGGCCTGCTTACCGCATCCTCGTTCTGGGATGATATGGGCGAGCCGGTGGAAAGCGTCGACCCCTCCTTCATCCCGCCGCCGCCCAAGCTCGATTAACCACTCTCGCCAGCTCACGGTGCCCTAACTACACTGCACCCATGCAGACGCCGTTTCATCTCGCATTTCCCGTCAACGATCTGGAGAGCACGCGGGAATTTTATGTAAACATACTCGGGTGCGGCACAGGGCGAGAGAGTGCGAGCTGGATTGATTTCGATTTGTACGGGCATCAAGTCGTCGCGCATGTGGCCCCTGAGGAAACCGGCAACGACACATTTAGCGGCGTGGATGAACAGGCCGTCCCCGTGAAACATTTTGGCGTAGTACTGCCGTGGGCGGAATGGCACGCGCTGGCCGATCGCCTGCGGACGGCCGGCGTTGTCTTTCACATCGATCCGAGCATTCGCTTCGCAGGCGAGGTAGGGGAACAGGCCACGATGTTTTTCCCAGACCCCAGCGGGAATTATCTGGAATTTAAATCGTTCAAGGATCCAGCGCAATTGTTCGCGAAAGATCTCAAATCTTGATCACGCGGAACGTAGGATGCTCCCACTCGCCCTCGGGCAACAGCCAGCGAAAGATTGCGCCGCCTTCGGAGTAACCGGCGGTGTCCAGCCAGTGTGGTAGACTCGGATCACGTTGGGCAATGGCAATCCGAAAAGTGCCGTCGGCCTCGAGAGGCACTTGCGTGTGATTCAGGATCACTCGGCGGCTGGCATAATCCCGACTCTCTAACCAACGACTGCACAACTGCACACTCCAGTAGCGGCACACCGGCGCGCGGCCTTCCATCACCAGCGCCTCATCCTCGGCCAGCGCGTACCAGCCGCCCACGTAATCGTTATCCGGCGTAGCAAATAGGCTAGCCCAATCATCGGCCTTGCTATCCACACTCACTTCGTTCGGACGCTGCAGCCACAACTCAGACGCCGCCTCGGTGGCAGCCAAAGTGCGTGTCACCGATTCAGCCAAACCACGAATGCGTCGGGCGATTTGTTTTTCCTCTGGAGCAACGGACGGCGGTTGCGGTTCGAGCGTTTCGATTTGCAACTCCGCCGGGCGCTGGGTTCGGTCGGCAAAATATTGCCGCGTCACCAGCGTGCGGGCATGGCGATCCAGCGGCAGCCAATTGACTGTGCTCGGCGGCCGTTCGGCGGATAGCACCAGCTCAAAGGTACCGTCCTCTGCGAACTGCAGTTCGTCATCATAGGCATTGGCGAGGATGGCGTTGCGGCGGCCGCGCAGGCCGTACACGCAAAACGACAAATACAACTCATCCCCGCGCCGGCCTCGTACGCGATAGCCGAGGCGCGGATCCAGCGTGGCGCGGTGGTAGAGCGTGTCGGGGTTGTCCACGTAAAACTTGCGGGCGGGCGACATTACCTGCACAAAACTTGGCCAATCAGCCGTTTGTTCCATTTGGAACTCCGTCATCGCCGCCGTGATGCGTGTGAGGAAGCGATACCCTTCGGCACGCTCCGAAGCCGGCCGACCTTCAGTCAACGTCTCCACCTTCGTCGCTGCTTCCGCAAGCGCGTCGTTCCATTTAGCCCAAGCTTGTTGCAGGTCGTTCATGTTACAGCCCGAACTCCTTCGTATACTCGCTGAAATCTTCGTGCACTTGCGCCTCGTTCAGGCCGTATTCCTCCAGCGTGTACCGGTGCGCGCCATGTTTATGTTGGCGATTGGCGACGAGCCATTGGCGCATGGCGGCCTCGAAGGCGGGGGTGAATTCATACCCGTGATGCGCGTAGATGTGCTGCACGGTAGCGATGGGGTTAGTCACGAGATCGGCGTATTGGATATCGAGAATCTGACCTTCCGCCGCCGTGGCACGCACCGCGGTGGCCTGTTCAAAAATGGCCTTCAAGCGCGCGTGCCAATGAGCGCCAATGGCGGGTTTGTCCACGGCATCACTGGCCGCTCCGCGCAGGATCTCACACAGACTGCAGAGCGAGGGCAGCACGGTGGCGGGATCGCGATGGGTTTGCACGATGCGCGCCTCGGGGAAGACGGCGAGTAATCCGGCCAAACCGGGCAGATGCCGCGGCGCCTTGAACACCCAATGATTGCCCCGGCAATGGGCGCCAAGCAGTTGGAGTTGGCGGCGGTAATAATGATGAATGTCGACATCCGCCTCGTGCTCAGCCAGCCAGCGCGAGTAGGTAGGCACATGGGCGCGGAGTTCAAAAATGAGATCGTTAAAGGTATGCTCGATGAGCCAGAGACATTCCTCCGGCCCGCGCGGGGCCAGCTTGTGGGCAGCTGCCAGCCGCGGGGCGACCTTTTCGAAACCGGCCGCCCATTCCTCCACCTCGGTAATACGAGGATCATCCTCCAGCGATTGTGGGGGCGGGGCCGGATAAAGGCCTTCCCATAGGCGCATCCAACGTGCCGCAGGGTCGCATGCGAGCAGATTGTGCAACAGGGTTGTGCCCGTGCGGGGGAATCCAATGACGTACAGCGGCCGAGGAATCGGAGTCTCAGCGAGGGCTGGCTTTTCCGTAAACTCCTGCTCGGTGCGCAGCCGATTGGAGAGCAACCGTAGCATCGTACGATGCATCATGAATACCCCACGCGCGTTGAGCTTCGCCTCGTCTCGCATGGATTGCAGAAGAATCTCGAATGGTTCGTGAAAAGTTTTACCGCCGAAGTCGGACAGACCCGTCTGCCGCTGCGCCTTGTCGAGCAACGCAGCCGGATCCAGAGCAGTGTCGGCCTTGGGCATTGGAGCAGGTCAGGCCGTTGCCGCCAGAAATTCCGTGTGCGCCGATTCGACGGCGGTGAGTTCCTCGTCGCTCAGTGTCCAGGAACCGGCCTTCACGGTCTCGGCGATCTGACCAGGACGCCGTGCGCCGACAATGGCACTGGTGACTTCCGGTCGGCGCAAAGTCCAAGCCACAGCAAGCTGGCCGACGGTGTGGTCGCTGCCCGCGGCGATCTCGCCCAGCTTGGCCACCAGCTTAAGAAACGGTTCCTTTCGGGGCGGATGGAGCAGGGCGCTCACGGGATGATCGGGCTTGTGCTTGCGCCAGTCGGTGTCCGGTAGATTGGCGATCCATTCCTCGGTCACCTTACCTGTAAGTAGCCCACTCTCCATCGGGCTGTAGCAAACGATGCCGCAGTTGTTGGCCCCGCACCAGTCGAGCTGGCCTTCCTCCTCGATCTGACGATTGAGCAGGCTATAGCGGGGTTGCAATGAAGAAACCGGACCGAGCGCGGTAGCGCGCTGGAGCTGGGCGGCGGAGTAATTACTGACACCGGCCCACTTGATTTTGCCCTGTTGCTGGAGATCGAGCAGCGTCTGCCAAGCCTCCTCCACGCCTTCATCAGGCTCGGGCCAGTGCAGTTGGTAAAGATCAATGCAGTCGGTCTTGAGACGTTTGAGCGAGCCTTCCACTTCCTCCAAAATGGTGGCGCGGGAGGTAAACCGGTTGGGCGTGCGGTCCTCGTTGGGCAATACGCCGCACTTGGTGGCCACCGTCACCGGCTGGCCCCATTCCTTGACCGCTTTGCCAACGACCTCCTCGGACAAACCGAAGCCGTAAGCATGTGCGGTATCGATCCAGTTGATGCCGGCCTCCAGCGCCTCGAGGATGGCGGCGATGGAGTCAGCCTCATCCTGCGGGCCCCATCCCATGCCCCAGTCATCACCACCAATGGCCCAAGTGCCGAGCCCCACGGGCGTAAAATTGAGGTCAGTATTACCGAGTTTACGTGTCTGCATGGGCCGGAGGGTAGCCGAGCCCCGCCCGCCCCGCAAGCTGACGGAGAATGGAGGGTCGGATTAAGGTGCTGACGGATCACGCGGAATGCGAATCCGCAAGGGGGTTCCCTCCGTGATCTCTTCGGCTTTCGGGGGAGGCGGGATGAATGGTTCGCCGGCTCCGCCTATACC
>WTHG01000144.1 GCA_011523245.1 Verrucomicrobiales bacterium
GGAGCATCATGTTGGGCCTAACTATGTTTGCAGTAAGTTCGAGCGTATACCGCGCCCCAACGTTTGGCTTAATTTCTTTGAACGCGTCGTCAAATGAGCAGGGTGAGGTAATGGGTGTCACACAAAGTGTTGGTAGCCTGGCTCGCATCATCGGGCCAATTTTTGCTTTAGGACTTATGGATGTCCGGGCGGAATTGCCGTATCTGATTTGTGCAGTCATTGCTGTAATTGGAGCATTCTTTGCGGTCACCAAAATCGAAAAGCCTCACGTAGATACGAAAGATATGGTAGGGTCTAATGATCATTCGTAACGTCATTTTTGATTGGTCCGGAACGTTGGTTGACGACCTTGAGGCGGTTTGGCGCTCTACGAATTACACCCTGCAAAAGTCCGGTGTGCCTGAGATGAGCCTCGCCGAATTTCGGTCTGAATTCAGTTTGCCATTTGATCAATTTTATTCCCGTGTCGCGCCTGCTGTTTCACTGGAGCAGTTGGAGGAGTGGTATAAGGAGAGCTTTTTAGAGGAGCAGCGTTCTGTTCGAGCCTTGCCTCACGCAGAGGAGTTTTTTGAGTATTGCCGCAGGCAAGGGAAACGAACTTTTTTGCTAAGTACGATCCATCCGGACCATTACCGGGTGCAGTCGCAAAAGATGAATTTCCCATTCGATCGGGAATATGTCCGCGTAATGGATAAGCGACTTAAGATCTGTGAGATTCTGAGAGAAAATAATCTTTCTGCCAGTGAAACAGTTTTCATTGGTGACATGCAGCATGACGTGGAGACTGCCAAAACAGGGGGCATCTTTTCCTGCGCCGTGTTGACGGGCTATAACACGGCCCGTCAGCTTGCGGCGGCCCAGCCGGACTGGACTGTTAATGATTTATCCGAGCTTCAACACCAATGGGAAACCCATGAAGCCCGCCTGAAAACATGTCATGATGAATGATCGTATCGTCATCCGAGAAATGGAAATCCAGTGCCAAATTGGCGTGCCGGATGAAGAACGCGCAGAACCACAAACACTCCGTGTGACCATCGAAATGGAAGTCGATATTAAGCCTGCAGCTCGGGCGGATGATATCGATCAAACGGTTGATTATTATTCGGTGTACAAAAAAGTGCATACCCTGAGCGCGGCGCGGCCACGAAGATTGGTGGAAACGTTGGCGGAAGAAATAGCTCAAATGGTGCTTGGCGAATTCCCAACCAACACCGTTAGAGTCCGGATTGATAAATTTATCCTGCCTGACACGCGGGCTGTGTCGGTGGATATTCAACGCCATCAAAACTGACATTATTCACACAGAGCCTCTTTAGACTCGAGCAAGTTCTCCCTTATTCAGTGTTTTTCAGCTATTTTTAGGCTTTTTTTAAACCAAAACGACTTTGTTTACACTTGCCACTGGAGGTCAGTTATTGTTAATAAACTTGGCCTCATGGCTGCCATTGGACGGTTCCAAAAAGGCGACGACACCTTTTACGCTAAGGTTGTTGACGGCAAACTCTATAAGCTCAAGGGCGATGTTTTTGGGTCTCCCTCATTTGCTAAGCGGGCAGTGACCCCCACTCGCGGCATCCGTACTCTCACACCGGTGGAGCCAAGTAAGGTAATTGCCGTAGGGTTGAATTATGCGGATCATGCCCGCGAATCTAATCTCAAGCCCCCTGCACAGCCGCTATTTTGGCTTAAGGCACCTACCTCATTACTGCCAGATGGGGGCAAGATTGACCTGCCGTTTCCGAGTCACCGGAATGATTTTGAGGCGGAACTGGCAATTGTGATCGGACGGCGAATTCGCAATGTGTCTCCGCAAGCGGCCAGCCGTTACATTTTTGGTTACACGGCGGCGCAAGATATTAGCGACCGCGATATCCAGCGAGGCGAGAGCCAATGGGCGCGTGCTAAGAGTTTTGACAGTTTCACCCCGATTGGGCCGTACATTGAGACAAAGATTGATCCGCAGGAGCAAACGATCCAGCTCTTTCAGAATGGACAGCTCCGTCAAAATTCCCATACCAGCCAGATGATTTTCAATTGCGCGCAGCTGGTGAGTTTCATTTCTACCAATTTGACGCTATTGCCCGGCGACATTATTCTCACAGGAACCCCAAGCGGGGTGGGGCCGATTGAGAGTGGGGATCGCCTTGAAGTGCGAATCGGCGACATGCAACCCTTGTGCAATACGGTGAAGTAATCTTTACCGCCGCCCCCTTCATCCGGTAAAGCTACAGCCATGCGCTGGAGCGAGACATTTATTCCCACTCTGAAAGAGGCCCCCGCCGAGGCGGAAATCCTATCGCATCAACTCCTATTACGAGCAGGATTGGTTCGTAAGCTTGCCGGAGGACTTTACACTTTTTTGCCGGCGGGCATGCGGGTGCTGCGTAAGATCGAGGCAATCGTGCGGGAGGAAATGGACCGGGCGGGCGCGCTCGAAGTTCTCATGCCCGCGGTTCAACCGCCGGAAATCTGGCAGGCCAGTGGGCGTTACGAGCAAGCGGCGGACGTTCTATTCAAGGTGGCTGACAGTAAAGGGCGCGAATGGCTGCTCGGCCCCACGCATGAGGAAGTGGTTACTTCGATGGCTGCCGTGGAGCTCAATTCCTACCGGCAATTACCCATCAATTTTTATCAGGTACAAACAAAGTTTCGTGATGAGATTCGCCCCCGCTTTGGTCTCATGCGGGCGCGTGAGTTCATCATGAAAGATGCTTACAGCTTCGACGCTACTGACGAGGCGGCCCTGATTAGTTATCAGAAAATGTATGATGCTTATGTGCGCATTTTCGAGCGATGCGGTGTGCTGGCGTTTCCGGTGGAGGCGGATACCGGCGTCATGGGCGGGAATCATTCGCATGAATTCATGATTCCAGCGCAGACTGGTGAAAGTGAAGTGGCGTACACCGAGGACGGCAGTTACAGTGCCAATGTGGAAAAGGCTGGCAGTCAGGGGCCGCTGACCTCCACTCCCAGCAAATGCACGGGCGCGGTCGAGGAATTTGCCACGCCAGATGTTAAGACAATCGAAGACCTTACCCGTGCTCCTTACGAAGTGCCGGCTGAAGAGCAAATCAAAACGCTGGTTTTCATTGCCGAAGACAAGCCGGTGATCGCCTTGTTGCGGGGTGATGACGAGGCGAATGAAGCAAAACTGGCTGTAGCGTTTGGGACGGCAATCTTCCGGCCCGCTGAAGCAGAGGAAATCCATACGGCGCTGGGTGCGCATCCGGGCAGTTTGGGCGCAGTGGGAATTGATGCAATTTCTGTCTATGCCGACAACCAACTCAAGCAAGCGGCAGGCATGACTACGGGGGCGAACAAGGACGGTTTTCATATTCGGAATGTGAATGTCGCTCGCGACTTGTCGCAGGTCCATTTTCTGGATTTACGCACCGTGCGGGAAGGGGAGCTGAGCGCTGAAGGTCAGCCGCTCAAAATTCGTCGGGCGATCGAAGTGGGTCACGTTTTTAAGCTCGGCACGAAGTACAGTGAAGCGCTTGGGGCGAGCTTTCTGGATGAAGATGGAAAAGCGCAGGCTCCGGTTATGGGCTGCTATGGGCTGGGCGTCACCCGCACCTTGCAGGCCATCATCGAATACAGCAACGATGAGAATGGAATCGTGTGGCCCGCTGCCGTGTCGCCTTGGCAGGTATGCATAACTGCTTTGGATGTGGAAGCCGATGGCGAAGTGATGCAGGTGGCCACGCAAATCCATGAAGAATTGAATGCGGCTGGCATCGACACAATTTTGGATGACCGCGAATTGCGGCCTGGCATTAAGTTCAAGGATTCCGAGTTGGTTGGCTTCCCGGTGCGTCTTGGTATTGGTGCCCGATCCCTTAAGGAAGGAAACGTGGAATTCACAATGCGTTCAGAAGGTGGACGTGAAGCAGTGCCTGTTTCCGAAGCGGTGGCCCGCGTGAAGGCCGTGTTGGCCTAATGTTTGAACTGCTCCAAACCGATTCCGCAACCGCCGCCCGTCGCGGACGCCTGCAAACGGTGCATGGCGCGGTGGAAACGCCGATCTTCATGCCGGTTGGTACTCGCGCCACGGTAAAAACCTTGGATGGCGCAGACTTGAAGGCCCTGCAATCCCAAATCATTTTGGGCAATACCTATCATCTAAATCTCCGGCCCGGTGTGGGAACTATTCGGGCTGCCGGCGGCTTACATGCTTTTATGGGATAGGATTTGCCGATCTTGACTGACAGCGGAGGATTTCAGGTTTTCAGCCTGGCTAAGATGGCAAAAATCCAGGAGGACGGCGTCGCCTTTCAATCGCATATTGATGGGGCGCCACTATTTCTGGGGCCGCGCGAGGCCATGGCAATCCAAAGGGATCTGGCCAGTGATATTGCGATGGTCTTTGATGACTGCCCGCCGTATCCGGCTGAACGTGAGCAAGTTCAAGGCGCGGTGGAACGCACAACGCGCTGGGCTAGCGAATGCCGTGATCAACCCAAAGCCGAAGGTCAGTTGGTTTTCGGAATCGTACAGGGCGGGTGTTATGAGGATTTACGTGAGCAAAGTGCACGGGAAATTACTGCGATTGATTTCGACGGTTACGCCATTGGCGGACTAAGCGTCGGCGAGCCGGAGCCAGAGATGCTGCGAATGGCTGAATTGACTGCCCCGATGCTTCCGCCTGATCGACCGCGGTACGCTATGGGATTGGGCACGCCCGTGCAACTGGTGGAACTGGTGGCGCGCGGAGTGGATATGTTTGATTGTGTGCTGCCCACGCGCCTGGCACGCAACGGAACGGCGTTTACTTTCGGCGGCGCAATTTCCCTCAAAGGTGCAGCTTATCGTGAGGATTTTGCGCCTATTGAAGCTAGTTGCGATTGCTTTACCTGCCAGCATCACACCAGAGCGTACCTTCGCCACCTGTTGAATGTGGACGAAATTTTAGGGCTTCGTTTGCTTACCATCCATAATCTCCGATGTTATCTGCGTCTTATGGAAGTGGTCCGCGGCCATTTGAAGGCGGGCACTTTCGGTGAATTCCGAGCGGCGTTTCACGCTAATTATCGCGTTTCCAGCCGCGTTGAGGAGCAGCGAAAAAACGCCCAAAAATAAGCTAAAAGCTTGCCAAAGGGCTTTTTCTCCATAGGATTCGCCGTCTTTGACTTTTTGACCATGGACAATTCTTTAATTGATTTGATGATTGCGATGGCGCCTCCTCCGGGTGATGGGCAACAAGGGGGCGGGGCTCAATGGATTTCCTGCCTGATGCCGGTTGCGTTTCTGGGTATTTTTTATGCTCTCTTGATACGCCCGCAACAGAAACAACAAAAGGAACACGAGAAACTTGTTTCCGAGATTAAGAGCGGCGATCGCGTTGTGGCGGCTGGCATGGTCGGCACTATTATCACAGTGAAAGACGATTCTGTGACCCTCCGCACGGGTGAATCTAAGATTGAAGTTGTGCGCAATTCAGTTGAGCGTGTGATCACTGAAGACGAATAAAAACCAGATTTCCCATGCAGAAACAACCCACATTCGGCCGATTCCTGCTCGTCGCAATCCTAGCGGTTTGGACGTTGAGCGAATGGTATCCGCCCCAAGGCAAAAAAATGATCGAGGAATTCGATCAAACCGCCCAGGGCAATCAGGATTCAATAGTCGCGGAACTCAAAGAGGCCAGCAAAAAACTCCGTGACGGGGATGAGCTGACTCTCGAGACATGGATGACCGCCGTCGGTGATGTTGATTTGAGGGAGATGTTTCCAGGTCAAACCAATGGGATTAGATCAAAAATTGGGATTGAAACAAATGATTGGGTCACGCCGACTGAGGAACAGCAGACACAAATCAACCGTGAAATCCTAGCCCGCATCCAAAAGGATTCGGTTGGTAAAGTGAAGCTTGGTCTCGACCTGCGAGGCGGCACGCAGTTTGTCGTGCAAGTTAAGCCGAAGCTTGATGATGAAGGGGAACCGCTTTCAATTGACGAAAGTCAGTTGACGAAAGCGATGGAAATTATGCGGCGGCGTGTTGATAGATTTGGCGTTGCCGAGCCGATGATTCAAACCTCCGGCGAAGACAAAATCATCATCCAAGTCCCGGGGCTTTCGCAGGCAGACCGCGATGATGCCCGCGAAACCATTTCGCAGGTGGCCAAGCTGGAATTTCGCCTAACACACCCACGAAGTGATGAACTTGTGGCGGGAGGTGCCGATTTTGAGCCCGGAGCTGAGCTGATGTCCTATGATTTGGACGGACGCAAAGTGAGCCATTTCGTAATGACGGAAGTGGCCATGTCTGGCAGTCACATCAAAAGTGCCAGTGCCCGCCGCAATGATCTTACCGGCCAGCCGGAAATCCACTTCACTCTGGATGCGTTGGGCGCCAATATTTTTGCCAAAGTAACCGAGACACATGTCGCTAATGGGAGGGATCCGAGGCTGCTCTGCATTGTGCTTGATGGTGAACTCATTTCGGCGCCTTCGATAAATAGCCGAATCCACTCACGAGGCCAAATTACAGGCAGTTTCAGCGATGAAGAAGCCACTATGCTGGCAAACTCTCTGGAGAATCCACTGGAAAACGAAGTGGCTATTATCGAGGAGCGCGACGTGGCTCCTTCGCTCGGCCGAGATTCAATCCAAAAAGGCTATAAGGCTGCACTATGGGGTTTGATCGGTGTGGCCATATTCATGGTCATTTATTACTTGCTCAGTGGGGTTCTAGCGAACTTCGCGCTTGCTCTGAACATTGTGATGATTCTGGGCATTCTGTGTTGGTTTGATGCCACGCTTACGTTGCCGGGGATTGCCGGTGTTGTGCTCACGATCGGCATGGCGGTGGATGCCAATGTACTGATCTTCGAGCGCATTCGAGAAGAACTCCTCGTGGGGAAATCCGTCCGAGGCGCTATTGCTTCCGGTTATGATAAAGCCTTCGGGACAATTTTTGATGCAAACATCACTACATTGATTGCCTCCATCATCCTTATCTATATGGGGAAAGGCCCAGTGCAGGGCTTTGGGGTGACCCTGACGATCGGTATCCTGACCAGCATGTTTACCGCGCTTGTGGCGACAAGATTGGTTTTCGACCTTCTTGCTAATGCCAAAGTGATTGGCAGCGATGACTCCAAACGTATGCTTCACCTACGCCCGTCGGCTGGATTGCCGAAATTTGATTTTTTGAAATACGCCTGGCCTGCGTTCATCGCTTCGTGGGTTTTGGTCTTCATTGGATTTAGTTATGGTCTCTCGAAAGGTAAAGACAGCATGCTCGGTGTAGACTTCGCCGGAGGTTATAGCATGGTCATGAAATTTGAGCAGAATCAAGCCGATCAAATTAATCTGGCCATCGATTCTGGCAGCCTCCGAGAAACCCTTGCAGTGGGCACTGGAATTGATGGCGGTCAAATTAAAGCCGAAGTGCAGGCTGAGGCTGCCACGGGCGAGCAACGATTGCGCGTGGATTTTCCGTATGACGCAGACGCTAAGGGCTTGGAAGGTGCCCTCAAAACGCTATTTACGGAAGCCAATCTGGAGCGGATTCAACTAGATAAAGTCGGCCCCAGTGTTAGTGGCGAAATCCAGAAATCTGCCATTATTGCTGTTATGCTAGCCCTCTTTGGTATTCTTGTTTATGTGGCGTTCCGCTACGAATATTCGTTTGCAGTGGCAGCAGTGGTCGCAATTCTGCACGATGTAGCTATGACTGGCGGTTTGTTTTTCCTCACAGGCCGCGAACTGAACGCACCGATTGTGGCAGCGGCATTGACCATAATTGGTTTCTCCATCAATGACACCATTGTGATCTTTGATCGCATCAGAGAAAATCTTCGCATGGGCTCGCGAGGCTCTTTCAAAGATGTGATGAATACGGCGTTGAACCAAACGTTAAGCCGAACAATTATTACATCGGGCACCACTTTGTTCACTGCCGCTACGTTGTATTTCTTTGGCGGCACTGTAATCAATGATTTCGCCTTCACCTTTCTTGTCGGCGTGATCACTGGAACGTATTCATCGATCTACATCGCTTGCTTCATCGTTCTGAAGTGGCACAAGGGAAAACGCCCGGAATTGGCTGCGCCGACCGTTGATACGGATCCTGTTGGAGTCGCGTCCTAAGCCTTGTCGCACATAAAATATCCTCGGAAGAAGTCATACGGACAGCTTACCCTTCTTGCGCCTTGAGGAACATTGCGCGCATTAAATGGCTGATTGTAGGCGCGGCATTTGTCGTGCTTGGTATCATTGGCTTATTTCTGCCTATCTTACAGGGTATTCTTTTTATCGTAATTGGCTTGATGTGTTTAGCTAAGGGCTCTGCCTTAGTGCGCTCTAAGAAAATGGCCCTGAAAAAACGTTTTCCGAATTTTGGCTCCAAGTTGACTTTGCTCGAACAGAAAGCACGCGATTGGAAGGCTCGCCGGCGAAAGCGTAAGGAGAAATCATGAATCATATCTGGGATATTAAGGTGCCAGATAACCAGTCTGTTCAAAGGCTCGTAAAGGCGTTAGGGGTGTCCCCCTTGTTGGCCCAATGTCTAGTTAATCGAGAGTTGGCAATCCCTGACGAAGCTAAGAGCTTTCTGAATCCAACGTTGGCGGATTTGGCAGCACCAGAATTGATCCCTAACATGGCGCCAGCGGTCGACCGTCTTCTTACTGCTCGAGAAAAAGGAGAGACCGTGGTAGTGTTTGGGGATTACGATGTGGATGGTATTACCTCAACGACGATCCTGCTGGATTCATTAAATACATTGGGCTGGCGCATTGCTGGATATTTGCCTGACCGTGTTGATGAAGGCTATGGACTGACCTCGGATGGCGTGGCTAATTGCCTGACACAACTTTCGCCGGATGTGATGATTGCCGCAGATTGTGGCACTAATTCCTTGGAAGTAATTACATCTTTAAGAGAGCAGGGTGTGGATGTCATTGTGTTGGATCATCATCAGGCTTACGAACCTCACCCGCCTGCCGTAGCTTTGGTGAATCCTTGGTTAGCGCAGGGTGACGAAGCTAAATTTCGCGAACTTTGCACGGCTGGACTTGCCTTTAAATTACTTCACGCAGTCGTGAAGCGCGGCCGTCAACTCGGTTTGACCGAGTTCAAGCATTATGACATTCGCCAGCAACTTGATTTGGTGGGATTAGGGACCATCGCTGATCTCGTTCCGCTGACTGGCGAAAACCGCATTCTGGCATTCAAGGGATTGCAGCAAATTCCGCGCACACAACGGCCGGGATTACGTGCTTTGCTGGAAGTGGCCGGTATTGACGGTTCTGTTGGCTCTTTTGAGGCAGGTTTCCAAATTGCTCCAAGAATCAACGCAGCCGGACGTCTGCAAAGCGCCATGAGGGGGCTGGATTTATTGCGGTCAGAAAATCGAGCAGAAGCAGAGGAATTGGCAGGTTTATTGGATCGAAATAATCGAGACCGACAACGAGTGGAAAAGGAAATTACGAAACAGGTGCTCGACACCTTGAAAACCCAATTCAACCCTGAGCGGGATCATGCCATTGTAATGGGCGACACCGGCTGGAACATTGGGGTGGTGGGAATTGTAGCCTCGCGCGTGCAAAAAGAGTTTTATAGGCCTACCTTCATTCTGGGCGGCAGTCCTGATGGTTTGCGTGGCTCCGGACGTAGTATTAAGGGGTTTGATCTGGCGGCCGCACTGAAACAGTGCGATGGCGTGCTGGATCGTTATGGCGGCCACGCCATGGCAGCTGGAGTAAGCATGCAGCCCGAGAACCTAGGCGCTTTCCGTGACCGTCTAAATGAAGTGGCGAAAGACAAATTGGCGAAAGAGATGCTTCAGCCGACCTTGAAGCTCGACGGAACCGTCCCCTTGCATCGACTCAACCTTAGCGCTGTGGAGTCTCTCGAAGCGCTTCAGCCTACGGGTATGGGGGTGCCGAATGTTCAGGTGGCAGTTCCACAACTCGAACTCAATGCGCCCGTTCGTTGGATGGGAGCAGAGAAGCAACATGCCAAGCTGTCGGTTACCGATGGGCAGGTTTCGGCCGAAGTGGTTTGCTGGAATGCAAAATCCGATCCACTGCCCGAAGGGCGGTTTGATTTAGCGGCGCATCCCTCGATTAACCTGTGGAGAGGGCGGCGTTCGCTGCAACTGAAGATGCTCGACTGGCGGCCAGCCGCT
The DNA here is from genome assembly GCA_011523245.1 of Verrucomicrobiales bacterium. GTDB lineage: Bacteria > Verrucomicrobiota > Verrucomicrobiia > Limisphaerales > UBA1100 > UBA1100. The sequence goes on from WTHG01000144.1 coordinate 10,138, forward strand.
TGAGAGAATCCAATATGGCGTATGCAGTCATTGTTGCAGCCGGTCGCGGCACCCGAATGGGTTCAGACAAGCTTTTTCTCGAAGTGGGCGGCTTGCCGGTGGTGGGCCATACTTGGAAACGTTTTGACGCACTCCCCGCCATTGAGGAAGTGGTCTTGGTTGTCCGACCGGATAACCATTCCGCATTCGATGAACTGGCACCCCGGCTGGGTTTAAAACGGCCCTACACCTTGGTTGGCGGCGGAGCAGAGCGGCAGGATTCGGTTTTGAATGGGCTTAAAGCCGTGCCAGCAGGAGTGGAAATTGTCGCCATACACGATGGCGCTCGCCCTTGCACCGATGAGCAAACCATTACCGATACACTCAGCGCAGCCGAGAAACATGGGGCCGCTGTGGCGGCTTCGCCAGTGGTAGACACTTTGAAGCAGGCTGGTGGTGATTTGACGATTTCACGGAATGTCGATCGCACCCACCTTTGGGCTGTGCAAACACCGCAGGCATTCCGGCGAGAAATTATTTTCGAAGCCATGAGCGCCGTCCGCGATCAAAACGCTGCAGTGACTGATGATACCGCTGCTTGTGAATTGATTGGGCAAGAGGTCATCTTGGTTTCGTCACACGCATTGAACCCCAAAGTCACTACTCCGGCTGATTTGCCTTTGGTGGAGTTCCTCCTCAGCCAATAACCTCGCCTTGCCATCTTTGGCCGGTTCCCTAGGCTGAAGGCATGAAGCAACGGGTGTCCCATTATTTTTTGATGGCTGCGTTGGCCGTCAACTTATACGTCGGCTATCACCATTTCACGGCCAGCGCCGAAGCCGCCGGGGCGGATGATGTTTATGCGCACATGGCCAAATTTTCCCGAGTCATCGAGCAGGTTCGCCGTAATTACGTCGATGAAGATAGAGTTAGCTACGATCAACTAGTTGATAGTGCTCTTGCTGGCATGCTCGCCAACCTTGATCCGCATAGCGAATACATGAATACCAAGAAACATCAGGCGTTGATGGATGATACACGGCAGGAATTTGGTGGGATTGGGATTGTGGTTAGTATTCGGAATGATTGGCTCACGATCATCACCCCTATGGAGGGCACTCCGGGCTCACGCGCTGGATTGCGCTCGGGGGATCGGATTGTCCGGATAGATGAGCAATCCACCGAAGGTATGGGAATCAACGATGCCGTGAATCTGATGCGTGGAAAGGTGGGCACGGAGGTTACCATTTCCATCGCTCGCGAACATGAAGAGGATGAGCTAAAAATGACTCTCAAACGCGAGCGCATTAAAACCAAGAGTGTGCGCGATCTGAACGGTAAGGGCGAATATCCACTCATGAAGAACGGTGTGGGTTATGTTCGCCTTGGAGGGTTTTCGGAAAACACAGCTACCGAGCTAGAGGCGGCACTGACTAAGATGGAAGAAGCTGGCCTTAAGGGGTTGGTGCTCGATTTACGCGATAATCCAGGAGGATTGCTGTCACAATCTGCCCGTGTTGCGGAGAAATTTATCAAAGCTGGCCAACTTATTGTTTCCACCGAAGGACGTGACGCTCGTGAACTGGACCGTTTGACCGCTAGAATCATCGGCCATCGCACGCTCCCCATGGTAATCTTGATCAATGGTGGCAGTGCCAGTGCGTCTGAAATTGTGGCCGGTTGCCTTCAAGATTTGAAGCGCGCCGAATTGATTGGCGTACGCACCTTTGGAAAGGGATCTGTTCAAAGCATTTTACCGCTGAAAGATGGCTCCGCCCTGCGCTTGACCACCGCCAAATATTTCACGCCCAGCCATCGCACTATCCATGAAAAGGGCATCGAGCCTGACCACGTGGTTGAAATGACTCCCGAACAAATGCGCGACATTATGCTTCAACGCTCTCCTGGAGGCTTCGAGACCTTGCCGGAAGAAGACCGTGAACGTGTTAAGGCGGCAACCGATCCTCAGCTTGAGAAGGCGCTGGAAATATTGCGCGACAAACTTTAGGCCTGGCGGATGATGCGCTTGCTGGCGATTGAAAGTTCTTGCGACGAAACCAGTGCGGCAATTATTGAGGATGGCAATGTTCGTTCTTTAATTGTTTCGTCTCAAATTCAAATTCACGCCGAATACGGAGGTGTCGTCCCAGAGCTGGCGACACGTGAACACCTTACCCATCTTCAGCCTGTTATTCGTCAAGCCCTTGAGCAAGCTGGCTTAAACACATCTGAATTAGACGCTATCTGCGCGACTCAAGGTCCGGGACTGCCTCCGGCCTTGATGATAGGCTGGAAAGCTGCCCAGTCCATGGCGTTCGCTCTCGAATTGCCTTTGATTGGAATAAACCATGTCGAAGCACACCTTTATTCTCCGTGGTTTCAAGGCAATCCGCCACGTGCTTGCTGGGAAGAATTTCAGCCAAATATTTCCCTGGTGATCAGTGGCGGCCACACGTTGCTGGCACAGGTTAATCGACCGCTCGAACACACGATCATTGGAGGAACACAAGACGATGCCGCTGGCGAATGTTTTGATAAATGCGCAAAGATGTTGCGGCTCGGATATCCCGGCGGCCCCGTTATCGATAGGCTCGCTCTTAAGGGGAACCCTAAAGCCCATTCTTTTGCCCGCCCCATGTTGAATCAGGACAATTGTGATTTCAGCTTCAGTGGCCTAAAAACTTCGGTTCGTTATTATCTGGATAAGCATCCGGGACTCGCTGAGGACGATACTGCATTGCCGGATCTTTGCGCCAGCATTCAAGCGGCGATCGTTGAGGTGTTGGTTAAGAAAACAATTAGAGCGGCAAAGGGGCTGCAATTTAGTTGTATTACGTTATCCGGCGGGGTTGCCTGCAATACCGGATTACGGAAGGCATTTCAGGAAGTCTGCGAACAAAACGGGTTTAATCTGCGCATTGCCTCGCCGAATTTGTGCACGGACAACGCGGCCATGATTGGTCTCTTGGGGGAGCGATATTTTCACGAGGCACCCCCTCAAAAAAATTGGCAAGCGGATATCCGTCCGAGCTGGAGATTGGCTCGGCCGGCTTAGAGAGATTTTACAAATCCCTCCACACGCCCCAATGCTTCCTTTAGATTCTCCATGCTGGTGGCGTAGCTGATGCGCACATAATCGTCGCTTCCGAAAGCGATGCCAGGCACTGCAGCTACTTTGGCTTCCGCTAAAAGGCGTTCGCAAAACTCCACCGATTGCATGCCCGTACCGGATATGTTCGGAAAAAGATAAAATGCCCCTTCTGAATTCACGCACGAAACCCCTTCGATGGAGTTTAGTTTCTCGTAAGCAAACGAGCGGCGCTGACTGAAATGCCCCAGCCATTCGTTCAAATGATCCTGCGGCCCATCCAATGCCTGCACAGCACCGGACTGGGCAAAGGATGTGGGGTTGCTAGTGCTATGGCTTTGGATTGCACTGATCGCCTTTGCAATCGGTAAAGGGGCTGCCATAAAACCGATGCGCCAGCCGGTCATGGAGTAGGCCTTGGCTAACCCGTGGACGATAATGGTGTGCGCCTGATGCTCGGGCGAACAGGCAGCAACGCTCTGAAAAGTGGCATTACCATAGATCAGTTTTTCGTAAATTTCATCGCTCATGATGAGCACGCCCTTTTCCACACATACATCGCCCAACGCCTTAATTTCCTCCGGTGTATAAACCGAACCGGTGGGATTGCTCGGTGAGTTGAGGATGAACAGACGTGTCTTGCTGGTAATAGAGTCTCGAAGCTGATCCGGAGTGACCTTGAATTCAGTCGTGTCGCTGGTTTCAATGATCTTGGGCGTAGCTCCCGCCAGCGTGACCATCTCAGGGTAGCTCAGCCAATACGGGGCCGGTATGATCACCTCGTCACCGGCTTGGCATAACGCCATCATAACGTTGTAGCAGGAATGCTTTCCCCCACTAGAAACAATGATCTGCTGGGGATCATAGCTTAACCCATTTTCCCGCTCGAACTTACGCGCCACGGCGGCACGTAATTCAGGTGTGCCGGCGGCGGGGGTGTATTTGGTGAAGCCATCGGCCAATGCTTGAGCAGCAGCTGCCTTAATGTGTTCAGGGGTATCAAAATCCGGTTCACCAGCACCGAGGCCAATGACATCCTCGCCCGCCGCGCGTAGCTCTTTGGCTTTGGCTGTAATCGCCAGTGTCATCGAAGGGGCCAACGAGGCGGCACGTTTTGAAAGTCGGTATTCCATCGGGCGCGGAGGTTAGGGAGCGCAATGGGTTTGGGCAAGATCGAATCAGCGGAAAATCAGTAGATCCATTTGGCGTTGCCCCTTGCTGGTGAAGACCCACTTTTGGCCTTTTTGAAACACGAGGCCACTGCACGGGTGTTGACGGCGCACATCAGCATCCACATTGAGAATCATATAATTGGCCGCCAGCTTCAGATCCGGATCCCTCACGGGCGTGGCACGGATAGGGATGCCCGAGAAACTCAAATCCAAGTCCCAAGCATGAGGCGCATTGGTCGCTTCAGAACCGTCATTGATCAGTTCTGGATATCGATCGAGCCAATCAAGCTTCTGGCGATTCACACGCACCCGGCAAAGAACGGGTAATGACATGAGATATTCTCCCAATTCAAAATTGCCGGTGTGATCCCGTTTCAAGATATCCGCTGCATCCAGCCCGAGCAGGTTTAGGCCATTCCAGGAGCCATGAAGGTTTTTGCCATCGCGATACCAGTTTTTAAACCAGCCATTGAAGCGGCTATTAATTTGAACACCGATTTCAAAATGTAAATGAGCACGCCACGACGCGATTCCGCTGGAAGTATTGGTTGTGCGTCCGAGCACTCCGAGCTCATCACCGCTATCGACATTCCGGCCAATCTCAAGCCCTTCCAACACCGTCCTCAGGTGCGCGTAAAGCGTGTAAAATGGAACCCCATTCATCTCGTGTGCCACCACCACATATTTCCCGTAGTTGGATGCAGCGATATTGCGATTGATATAAACGATCTTTCCAGATGTTGCGGCTCGCACAGGGTCAATGGGTTCTTCGTCTTCGTCGCGTTTTATACTGTGGATATCGATTCCCTCATGCAAACGTGTGCCGCTATTTCTCACGCAACCGAAGGAACCACTTGTCCACGGGCGCACAGTTGTAGTCGGGGCGAAAAATTGATCCTCCGCATTCTCTTGAAGCAGAGAACGATTGTCGGTTGGAAATTGAAACCAACGCTTAGGTTTGGCGGGAACTGGCTCTGCCGGAGCATTGGTTGATGGAGCAGGGTGTGGTTTGCACCCCGTTAATTCGAAAGCTAAAATGATACCCAAAAAAATTCGAATCATTCCAAGGTTTTATTAATCAATTCCACCAGACGCTCCGCTTCAGCCCGTTCGGCGTCCGGAGTAAATTGCATAGCCTCAGCCTGAATGGTCTGCTGTATATAAGCTGCTCCAATGCAACGACTGCTCACGCCATTGGTTTGACTACTATCGGACTGCGCTGCCACAATAAAAAGGCGGCGATCCCGATAATAGGTAGTTAATTCCTCCATGAGGCGCTGGCCACGCGTGGTAAAGTTTAATTGCATCGCAAATAGGCCATCCGAAGAATCTATCAATTCCGTGTTTTTCAACATGCCACTATTAGCGACTAATACAGGTCGAGGATTCACGGTGACTTTGGTGGGGTTGGCCCGGTAATAACTCATTTCCAGAACTTGAACCCCGGGTTGGGAAAATTCCTCAATGTAAAATGCCAGCTCGGCCTTGTCCTGCCGCACCTCCAAGGGGTATTTGCATCCGACCAGTAAAGCGGCCAATCCTAAGCCTCCAAAAACCCAACGCATCACGCCCATCCAATCGTTTCGCCTCATTTCTGTAAAGCGCAGACCCTTCTCAAGCATCCGATCCATTTTCAAATTTATTCACAATTGCTGAACAACCCGGCCTGGCAAGTTGTGAATCAATTACCTCGCAAGCGTTTTGACCGCTACTTTTGAGGGTTATATATATTAAAAATTTTAAACGATCCAATCACCCCTTGTGGAGAACGTGGTCACAACAATTGATGGTCTTAGGCTAATTTGGTGATATTCTGTTTTCAGTTCCTTGAAAGAACAGAAGCCAAAAGTCGGCTTGCCGGCTGGAATCTTCTCAAGATAAATTCTGGGTTAACCGGAATGAAAGGGCAGGTGGGGCTGATACGCCTGTCCCCTATCAAACTATTCGGTCTAGGCTAAGACCAAGAGGATCGCCGTCTCTGACGGAGTGATGCCGCGGTTTTTTCTGGAATAAACCGAATAGGGAGAAGGCAAAGTTCA